>JADEXV010000155.1 GCA_015206945.1 Nostocales cyanobacterium LEGE 12452
GCTAAGTCTAAATCCTTTTGGAACTGTCTAATTCCAACTGATGGCTCCAATTTCTTGGCTGCCTCCTCTCGTGTTAACAATTGTTCAACTACACAGCTTCCCTGAATTAGCAATGGTTTCGGCTCCTAGAGTTCCGACTGAGTTCCGGCTGAATTCCGACTGAGTTCCGATTGAATTCCGGTTGAGTTCCGATTGAATTCCGGTACTGCTAATACTAATAATAAAAACCCTACCGACTGGTGAGTAGGGTTTTTCTGATGACTTAGCGTCAGCCTGACGCTAAGTACCTGATAATAATTTATGGATAGCTCCAAAATGATTAAGTACCTGTGGTTTTGGCTGTTGATACCTTGTACTACTTTCGTCAGCTAACCAATGACTTATTGTTTGCTCAGGATAATCACTAAGCCTATGCATCAGGTATATGGAAGCATTGTGAATTATTTTGAATTCTCTTGGATGCATTGGTTTAATACCAATGTTTGTACCATACTGCGATCGCTCCTAATCTTGGGTTAGTTTGTGGTGGGGAATAGCCCTCTGGTGTTGAAAAATCTCTGCTTGATTTCTAAACTTTTCCTGTTTGTTGTTCAATCATCTGCTCCACGTCATCAATTGCGTTCACTATTTCTCCTAAAACATTGAAAGCATCGTTTAATACCACATCATTTGATGTAGAAAAGTACTCGGACGATTGAAGCCTGCGATAATCCTTACTGCTCCCAACTATTTGCAACGTATATTGACAACCCTGTAATATAGTCCGAATCTCTGCTGTGGTTAATCTGATTTCCATTATTGTTTCCCTCCCTAAAATTTATCTCGTTGAATACTGAGGCTTGCTCCAACTAAAGAACTGCCCAAGAATGCAGAAAAACTGACCAACATAGCTCCAAGACTTCTGTTTTTCTGGTACTCCCAACCAGAGATGATTATGTTGGAATTAGTATTAGTCTCAATAATCTCCAGCCCCCAGCAAGCCATTGCTCCAACCCCTGAAAAGCCAGTCAAGAGTAGAGAGACAATTGCAGTTATTTCTATGCTGCGCTCGATAAAAATCCTGGGGTTAAATCTTTTTCGAGTCCGACGAAGAACTAACTTACTCTTATTATTTGAAGGCAAAGATGATTGATGAGTTACTTTATGGGTTTTCATTTTGCTTCGTCTAACTCCACAAAAAATCCTGCACCTGTATTCGTAATCTTTACCCTTCTTTGATTGACCAAGGTTTGAATCACACTAAGACTAAAATTTATGGTGCATAACCGAGCGCTGCCACCGCAACGACTTAGGTACTGAAGGCATAACTGGGAATGGTCTTTTGGGACTAGGTTAGCTTTTTTAGGCATGATGTCTTTCCTATTGTGATTTGTGGGGGTCAAAGCGCTGGGTGAAAAAAAATAGCCAAGCAGTATTAATGCTTGACTAAAGTATTTTTGAATTTAAAAGGTGAATTTCAGTTATTAGAAATTATCAAGATCATCAAATTGATTTGTTGCAGAGTGCTTGTACATTTTGGCTTTATTCATTTGATGTGTGGAAGCTTTAATTACTGGAATTGCAGCTTCCTTAACAGAATCTTTTGCTTGTTGAAATAGAAATTGTGTCGTCCCTTGTGCATCTTCTTCTGCTGGGTCAATTTGTCCCCATAAGGAGCAACTTAACTCTAAAGATTCGTAGTCGCCTAAATTGAACTTACGTGTGTAAGTTACAGCAATAGTCTTGATTTCCATAATTTAACCAAACAATATTTCAAAATGAAGTGTAGCTTTTTAGCATCTCTTAGAAAGTGACGCTTCTCAAATTACAAATGTCGCCAGAAATTCTTACTGATAGTCTTGAGACTGACAGTTTCTGGTTCAGATTTCGGCAATTCTTTGGACTGAACAGCTACAAGTTCATTCACCAGTAAAGAATTGAGCAGTTCTTGTTGATAGTCAACATCTACAACTGTTCGGTACACCCTGTAAGGATCTATCTGCATTCCCAATGGTGTTGGGACAATTTTCAGATATTCATTAAGGGCAAGTATGTAGCTATCACTAAAGTTCCTGTTTGCAACAGCCTGACGTATAGCATTTAATAGTTGTATCGCTCGTCTGATATCTGAAATACTGCGATCGCCATCCATTTGTGGCTGACTTTCTCTGTAGCCCTTAGATTTTTTTTCGGCTACCAGATTGTGAAACTTAAAGACAGCCTGTTGATGGCTCAAGAGAGAATGTACTTTCTTCTGGGAATTGTAACCCACTCGTCCCCATTCAACAGTCAAATTACTGCCTTCCACTTTCGCACTCCAGAATTTGTTACTGTTGTTAACAGCGTCAACAAAAACAAGATATGTTTCCATAGTTTTCATGCTGGAATTAGTGAACAGATGAATATCTAATTTTTAGATATTCACCTGTAATTAGTTATTGAATCGTCAATAATCTCACTCTCTTTTTGGCGTAGCAATTGTCTCTTTTGAGAAATGCGATTTCTCTTGAACCCAACAGGAGAAATCGCGGACTTTATCAATTCATGTTGCGAAACTTGGCAGTACGCAAAGACGCTTGTTTCGCCCCGATGACAGGACTACTTGCTGCCCTCGCAGTCTTAGACCAAGCTTGCATTCGCTCCACCGCCTGAGCATCCTGAACGGCAAGTGGGGTAATGGAATGGCTGCAATTCTCTAAATCTCCCAGCGTTACCTGCTGCGGTCGTCCCTCATCAAATGCCAGCAGTGCCGCTTCTGCTGCTAGAGTTTCCAGTTCGGCTCCTGAAAACTTCGCGGTGTTTGCAGCGATCGCTTCCAGATATTCGCCTTCGACCACAATGCCAAAACGCTCCAGGTGAATTTTCAGGATTTGACATCGCTCCGGTTCGGTTGGTAAGTCAACAAAAAAGTTTTCATCAAATCTGCCTTTCCGTTTCAATTCACTAGGTAGAGCAGACGGGTCGTTGCAGGTAGCCACAACGAACACACCTGCCGTACACTCACTCATAAATGTGAGCAGATTTCCCAGGATTCGCTGGGAAACTCCACTTGTGTCACCAATCCCCGAAAGTGCTTTTTCTATCTCATCAACCCATAATACGCATGGGGCAATAGCTTCAGCCGTTTTAAGTGCGCGGCGGACATTGCCCTCGGACTCGCCAACAAGTGAGCCTAAAAGGGACGCAATGTCTAGTTGTAGGAGTGGTAAATTCAGTATAGTTGCGATGTTTTTAGCAAGTAAACTTTTACCAACTCCGGGAGGCCCCGCCAACAATACGCCTTTGGGTTGCGGCAGATGCAGCTTACGCGCGTCTTGAGTAAACAGTCGCCGCCGCCTCATCAGCCATTCGCGCAGTAAATCGAGTCCGCCAAAGGGGATAGTTGCAGGTTTGCCTAACTCAATTCCCATCTGAGCCAGCAGCCGAGTTTTGTACTCGACTATCAGAGGTGTGACTGTGGCATCAATCAAAATGCCAGCTTTGCTCAAACGCTCTTTAACGGTCAGCCGCAAAAAATCGCTGACTTCCTCTAACGTCAGTCCCAGGGCTGCCCGTGCAAAGGTTTCTTTTTCTTCATAACTCAGGGACACTCGAAATGTGACATCCTGCTCAGTAGCAGATTCCTCAAGAAAAACAAAATATGACTCGAAGTGGTCTTGAATTTGGTCAATACTAGGCAGTGGCACTTCACACCAAGGGATCAGCCTGACAAGAGTTTCGTGCAGTTCGATGTTTTGACCCAGCAGCACGATCCGTTTTTCTGTAGGTTTGAGTCGGTGGTAAAGGTTTTTCACTCTGGTCAAGATTTCCCAACTCATCTGTGGGGAATTCTTGCCAAGAAATGGGTGTATGTCCCCCAGAATAAACACGCCAGCATCATCAAAGTTATTTATATAGTCGAATACGAACAGCAACGGATCTGTATGAGCAGGTCTTTTGTACTCTGGCACTGGCTTAAACACCAGCCCACCATCCGGTGCAATCAGGCATTGCTCCAGGCTGGATACTCCCAGGTTCCAAAAGAAAACTGGACTGTTGAGTTTTTCTTTAGCTTCAGTAGTCAGCCACTCAATAATCGTCGCTTCATCAGGAGACAGAACATCAAGTGCTGCGATCGGGATTTGTGAATCGAGCGTGGAGAGCAGATTTGAAAGTTTCATGTCAATTATTCAAATATTTCATTTGTGAAATGGCAAAGCCTTTATGATCAGCAGTTACCAGCCGAGTTAAAACTGGTAACTGATGACTGATTACTGACGCAGGCGTATTTGACTACTATTCGTAGTGCGAAGCTGTGGTGCTGATTCTTCTTTGAAAACGCGATCGCCTACAACCCCAAGTGCCTCCTCAAACGGTTGCGTAGCCGATAAACAACTCAGCCCCTCGAACCCCTCCGCTTCCACTCGAACTTCACCTGTAGCGCTGTCGAAATGAATCAGTATTGAACGTTCCATATTTATCTCCTCACGTACTGTTGAACTTCCTGATGTCCGGCAAAAGTTAGGCGTAGGGTTTGCACATTTCCATTAGTTGATTCAGCGATCGCACATTCACCAAATTTTTCTTGCAACTCGGCAGCTTTGACACGAACCAAATGCTTACCATAAGCCAGCATTAGTTTATTGCTGAAAAAGTCTTGTCCCAATTTCGGAACTGTTTCATAACTGTCGTGTATTACCTCGTACACACCGCTTGACTGATTCCACGTGAATCCGATGTCTGCACGGGCTTTTATGGTGCGACCAGATACGATAATTTCAGCGCTTTGTCCTTGAGAATCACCGTAGTATCCTTTTAGTGGCTGTGCTGTTTCGTGAACTTGCGGATTCAGTTTCAAATCTTGTAAAGCTTGTACCAGACATTCACGGTTAACAAGCTTGGTTTTAACAGTTGAGAAATGCGACATTTTTAGCTCCAAGGCTTTCAAATTGGTTTGAGAAATAGTACGGATGCGATATCCTTTTTGGGTTATTCTGGAAACTACGTATTAAATCCATTGGGATCAGTCTTGAGCGAATTCACCCTCGCCCAAGACTGTTTTTTACCGGAACTTAAACGACATCACGGTAGCTTTCGATAAACCCACCTCACCAGTTGCTAGCTCTTGGAGATTGTGCTGTTCGTCTAACAACTTGATCCGAATTTCTTCCATTTTTTGCTGTAATTGACTGCGCGTATCAGAACCAGGATTCTTAGACTCAATTGCTGGATCGTTAACGATAGAATCTAAATGCGCCATCATCGCCTCCAAGCTACTGCCTGCCTCCGGTGAAGCGTTTGCCAGTAGCACTTGAACCTTCATCAGATGGCGCTCCATTTTTCTTTTAAACTGTATGGGTTTCCTCCCTGGTTCCCAATCAGCTAACTCTTCAAGCAATTGCGCGGCGAGTTGTTCACCACCAGCTAAAGCAGATTCCCTCAATCTCTGTTCCAGATTTTGGTCATACTGTTGGATGAACTTGGTAATCTGATCAAGACATTCAGCTTGCTGCTGATTGAGTTGCTCAGAGAGGGCAGGGATAATAACCGGACGACCTATAATGACTTGCAAATAGTCTTCAAGATCGGTCAGAGTCGGGAATGCTCTTAACAAGTTTGCTTTTACAGATTCTTGCTTATCCTGTGCTAATTCCCAGGTGTTAAGTGAGAGAAACTGATCAATCCGCTCTTGGTAATCTACAAGTCCCGCTTCGTAATCAGCTTTTAATTGATTGCGTAAACCAGGGGCGATATTATCTCTGATATTAATTAACTGATTCCACACGAGTGGAGCCAAATCAATTGGACAAATCCAATCACCAGTATCCGCAGACATCCACTCTTGAACTGAAGCAATCTCTTGCCTCAATTGGGCAGCAGCTTCATCCAACTTCTTGAATACCTTAATACCCCGCAAACCGACTTCAGAATTTGTGACTTTAACAAGGTCTGATTCAATTTCAGATACTTCAGCTTTTAGCACATCGGCCCATTTAGGAGCAGCCGATTTTGTACTTTTTTTCAACTGAATACGGAAGCGAATACGGGTTTTATTTAATTGTGAGAAATTGTGGCGCTCGACTACTGCATCAGTTAGGAAATTTGCAGCAACAGGGTTGTCAAGTGCTTGTACCATGATTATTTACCTCAATCATTATTTTTCACTTTCAATTCAGCGAAGCTTTCTTTGTGACTATTTGAATGTCTTTAGTAGCTCTATAGATTATTTTTTTAGAGCTTTTTTGTAACCTAATGTGTCTTTTGATGACTGGTGGTTTATGTATGGACATGGCTCAAAATAGTTGAAGTTGCTGTGAATTATCCTGCGCCACAGGCTTTTGATAAACCATGCCTTCGACTTCGTAACAGCGAGTCATGAGTTTGTTTCGATTTAGTCGAAAGCTGGCTTTTTTTCTTTGATTTGGCAGAGGTAGAAACAAATACTGTGGATGTTGGATAGTACCTGCATCGCCTAAGTATCGACAATGTGTACCGTTGATTTGGTAAACTTTTGATGAGCTTAACAGTGTCGCGTCGTAGACTTTAATCAAATTTAATTCCATCTCAGTAGCAGTGAAGTGTGCCATAATTTGTTGTGGAATCGATTTTTCTCTACAGTCAGATTTAATCAGTCTGACTGTAGAGTTTTTCACGCATAATTCGTTATCTTTCCGTTAATTATTGATTGATATTGATAGAAGATTCCAGATAGAAATGCTCAAAAATCTGATTGAGTTTTTCTTTTAATTCATCTGACAGAGCATTAAAATCAAACTCTTCAGAGTCCCAAACTTGATCCAAGCTTGTAGATTCATCAATAATGTTTGCAATCAAACAAGATTCATTGTCATAGTTCCAGCCATTTGCTAAAAGCCACGGCAGAATTCCTTTAGATTGCAATAGTTTCTCAATGTCGAACGAGTCAGAAAACTGCTGTAAGTTTTCGATACTAGGGGAAACGATTGTTGTAGTCATGGGGGTATTTTAAATGATTGATATACAGCCCAATAAAAGAGGAAGAAAGGGATTCAAGAATTATTAAGTCACTGTCACAAGAAAAACTTTTTCCCTTTCCTTTTCTTTGTTAGCTGTAGACAAGATTTGAGAACTGATCAAATATACTTCCCTACTTGAAGGTAAATAGGGAAGCATAAAGGCGAACGCAATTGCTGCAATCACCTCAACAAGTATTTGGTTATTAAGAAGGCACATCCTCCCAGTAACCAACTTCATCGTCATAATTTGCTTGCATAGACTGCAATTTGTTGACGAAGTTAGCAAATTCTTCGTTAGTTAGTGACTGCCTTCCTTTTTTCCCATAGTTGTCCATGAGAAACTGTTTGCCCTTTTCCTCTTTCCAACCTAAAGCTTCAATTAATCGTTGCGACTCCATCATCAATTGATTGCGATCAAGTGCATGAGACGTAGCTACTTCTGGTAAGTTGTTCTTAGGCAATCCTTTTTTCCACCAATCGCTAATGGAATTATGCACAAGGGCAATTTCTTGAGCTATCGGTTTCTTGCCAATACAATAACTCTCCCAGTTGAGCGCAGTTGGCTTTTCGTATCCGATACATACACAAGCATTAGAAGTTTGCCCACCTTTTTCACGTTTCTCTGTTTTCAATGTGGGACAAAATACCCACATCGAATGCCAAAGTAAATTCTTTGGTTGGTGATGTTTGCCTTGAAAACTTGCATAAGCTTGTTCGCAGGTTTCACGGAATGCCATTAGTTGTTGATCAAACGAAACTTGAAACACTCCCCAAGCAGTTATTTGTACTGGTGCAATATGAAGAGGTTGATTTTGAGAATCGACGAAAATTACCATATACCGCCTACCGAATTTATAGGCGTTCTTGTCCAAACCATCACTGCTACGCCAAACTCCAATCACCTTTCTATCGTTTCCGTATAGCAGAGGCGATCGCCCAATCACAAGTATTCGTGGTTGTCTGTAGAGAGCGCCAGGAATGCCTATCTTTTCATCGTTTTCGTCCAACTTGTTAGTAAGAACTTTATACTCTTTCCCACCTTCTAGTTCTTTATCTTCGTACCATCCTGCTAATTGTTGATTTTCGTAAGCAATCCAAATGCCTGCGGGTGAAGGAATGCTTTTGGCTGCTGGGGTCTTTTCGTATAGCTTGTGTTCAGCAGAATCAAAGTCAAAAGCTGTCATAGTAGCTGCTGCCTTTCTTTAATGTTAGTTTTCGCAAAAAATAAGCGAAGCTCTAATTCTGGGTGGGTAATTCTGCACTATTTTCTTGATAGGTCAGTGTTTAATATCAATAGATTTCACTCTCTCATTGGCGAAGCCGTTGATTTCAGATGTATCTATCAAGTACAAAGCCAATAAAACAGCGCTCTTGTTACTACAAAAGCGCTTTTTATGACTAATTATTTGCACTTACAGATTATTGATGTGGATTAAATCTTGCCAGCAAATCTTCACGAGATAATTCAAGACATAGGGGAGTAAATTCTTCTGGTGTTAACTGCAATAAACTCTCGACTACTCTTGAGAGTTCTTCATCCACAGAACCAAATCTGAATCTCAACAAGTTTTCTACAACTTGACGACGTTCAAATTGTACTCCTTGCTCTACTCCCTCCTGTACCGCTTGCGCTCTTGCTTCTTGATAAGCTTCTGTCAAATTCATAATTAACTCCTGGTCATCTTCAGTTAAATCTGTTTGTGTCATTACACTGATACGCCACCTGTAAACCATTTCAAGAACATTACGGCGGACAAGATTCTCTGGTGGAAGGGCAACCAGTTCACTTACTGCTTGGATTTGTATTTTTCCCCGACCCAACAGCCTAAACCACAGCGTGTCTGGAGTTCGCGGTAGCTTGTTAATCGCTACTATTGCTGCTCTTACTCCTTCAGGCAGAAAGTACACCCCGCTCATCCAATTGTCTAAGTCTAGTTTAGCTTCAAAAGCCTTGAGCAGAGCTTTGGAAGCACTGGGAGAAATAATCCACAGTTGTGCTAGCTCGTTCTCCGCTATTGTTGTATCTTCCCTGTTGGCTTTACGTTGCGCGTCTGCAATCACAGTAAACAATTTTTGTAGACAGTTACGTACTTCTGTTCTATTCGGTTGATTGCGAAACGGTTCTAGCAAAGTAGTATTTAATACCGCTATTCTACCCAATAATCCTAAAGTTTCTACATCAACCGCAGATGTCGGTGTTGGCGAAAATAACACATCAACAAATCTTGTTTCATCAGTGACTTCCCTGTTAGTTTTTACTTCCCCAAAGGGAGAAAGTAACTCTTCTAAAAACTGCTTGGCAAATTTATCGTGAGGTTGTTGGGTCATTTTGTAAGGGCGAACTGTGTTTTATTTTACAGAGATTGGTTATGGTTGCATGGTGGGCATTAAAACCCACCATTTCACTTACGCCGCTACCAACTCCCGACAAACTTGCGGCAGTTCAATCGGAGCAGTTGCCTTGGATAGTCCTTCTACAGCCTCTTTCACACACCAATACCGTACTCCATCACCACAGCGCCAATAGTAGGTCTTGGGGTCGTTTTCCCATAACTCATCAACGTTTCTGACCTTGAAGACAATTCCCAAGAACTTACCATCTAGATATACATTGTGAGCCGTCTGAAGGCTAGTGCGTCCTACATAAGTCAGTCGATAGCCGTCTACTGGTTCGCACAAGTCTTCTGCACGAGTCCCGCGATACGAACAATTACCGCACCCATGACCTTCGCAGTCCGGACAGATGGCAGCAGGCATATTCCACTTCGGCAGTGTAAAATCCCATTCAGCCGGTGGGGTTAATATTCGAGCCTTGTGAGAGATATAACAACCAGCATGACCGATTACTTTATCAGAATAGTATTGGACGCTCAACGATAGCCAATCACAATCACCTAACAAGCCTATTTTCTCAGAAGCTTGTTTCAATTCCTCATCTGACTTGTGATTGCGCTCTACTGGAGCAGAAAGACTCGCTTTAACCTCTGCAACAGCGCGTTTGAAAGATTGTTTGTGGTAACGAGCATAGCCGTGGGTCATTTTTACCCAGACAATATCATCACTGTTGATCCAGATAGTCACTACATCTTCGGGCTGGCAGTTTTTGGAGTAGTCCGACTGATTGACGATGGTTGCGATGATTTGGCGATCCTGTGTGGTTAGCGGATCTTTTGTTGGCGCAGGGGCTGAAAGTTGTGTAATCATTAGCAAATACCTCTTAAATGGGTAAAAGGGCGATCGCTGCGTCTGCAAAACTCGCGATCGTCCTATTTTTATTGGTGAATTTGTTGTGCTTTCAGCACAACACTCTCAATCTAGATTTGGCGAAGCCTTATAGAACCCATTTGGGATCTTGGAAGAACGGGTAAAATAAGAAATAAATGCCGTACTCCAGCAGCTTAAGCGACGCATAGTGGGCAATCATTGAACCACTATTGCCGCAGAAAAAGCAAACCAGACCACCAAAGTGGACAAAGCGACAAATCTTAGATGGTATCTTTTATCAACTTGATGCAGAAATACGTCCTGAGAGTTTTGCGATCGCCCATAGCGCTCTTGTAAAATCATTTTCAATTGTTGAGAATTCGCAAGAGAAAAAAGTTTATGGCAGATATGTCCGGTCAAGACCCCTCGGAAATCACAATGGCAACGGTTGATGAAGAACGAAAAGGCGCAACTTTCAGAGGTACAGTCATCCTTGGGATAGATCCTGATGCTGGGGAAGTCGTTTTCTTTAGAGACTTTTTAATTGAAGATTATAAAGGCGAACTTACCGCAAATCTTGCAACAGATGGCGATATAACGAAAAGCATTGATTTAGGCGAACTCGATCATAAAAGCCCCAGTTTTAGGCTGCCAATTCCGATGGGAACGGATACATCACCCTACAATACAGTCGTGTTGAGCGACAAAAAAAGCAAGAAAAAAATCCTGACGATCAATTTATAAAATTTGTAACTTAGCTCGTAGTTCAGCCAAATTCGATTGCCCTCCTGTATATATCTCAAATTGGTTCTATAAAAGTGTTCAAGGGTAAAGCGTATTAACTGATGTCAGAACACCAGACAGCACAAAGCTGTAGAGAAGATATTGGGATATTACCGTGTCCTCTGCACAGCCATGTGATAAGAATTGATTGAAAAGGCGATTGCATACTGAGGAGTACGCAATCGCCTTAATTCTGGAAAGATTGAATGAAGTTTTTACAACCAGTTTTCAGACTTGGTTTGGTCATCGGAATCATCTCCGGTGGCTTGAGCAATACAAGTTTTTGGCTTCCGGCTGCTAGTCCCGGTGGCGGCTGATTTTAGGTTTCGTATCGTTAACTCGATTTGTAAGGGTTGAATTTGAGCGCTTCTTTGTTTTTCAAAAGAGGCATCGCGCTCGTCTCCTCTCTTATGATCACTATATTACTACGCTCACCAGTAGCTGTCAAGCAGTTTTTACTGGTAAGCGTAGTAGATATTCCTCTTAACTGTTGTAATCTATGTTCCAAATAAGTGAAGTGATATCCCCATCTAAAGCAGCACAAAGTTTCTCTAGAATTTCTGTACTAACAGTCATCTGAGTTGGTTTTTTTGGTTTGTTAATAAAGACATGAGGAGTCTCTAGCTGCTGAATATAAGCGACAGAAACTCCCACAGCATCAGATAGCTTTTGTCTACTATATCCAGCTTTCTCTCTAAGCTCCCTGAGTTTTTGGGCATTTTCTTCATTCCACCTAAACGCAGCGATGGGTGTTACATCTACTGTGATATTCATTTTTACTTTAATTTTATTTTCACTGCGCTCGCCAGTTGACATGATAATATTAACTATATTAATATACTGGTGTCAACCATAAGGCTACACCAAGCAAAGGTGAAAGCGATCGCCCGCCGGGAAGCAATGCGATCGTTTAGCTCAATTCATTTATTCACAACAAAGTGAACTAATTACGAACTAATTATAATGCTGACACACTTTTGGCGTGATTCAGAAATTAACCAAATGCCCCAGTCTGGGCAGATAGCCAAATGCACAATACCAAAAGGGTATGTTAATGCTACCCAAATGGCTAGAGCTAACCGTAAACTTTTGTCTGACTACATAAGGCTAAAGTCTACAAAAGACTATTTACAAGCACTTGGGAACGATATGGGAATTCCCATATCGTCTCTAATAATTGAAATTGAAGGGTATGGCAAGGAACAAGGTACTTGGGTTCATCCAGAAATCGCCATTGATTTAGCCCGATGGGTATCTGTTTCATTTCGCATTTGGGCAAACAGAACCTTAATGACGGTAATGCTTGCAAGTGAAATAGAGGTAGTACAAGAGCAAACACCTCAAAATTTAGCCCCATCCCATGAAGCCGCACAGTTAGCCCTGCTGCTGGGTGAGTTCGCCGGATTAGAGAAATCCCTAACCGCGCAGTTAGCAGTTAACGCCGCTATTAAAGTCAACCCAGCACTGAAGCCAGCAGCTGATGAATTGAAGAGTGCGATCGCAATTACCAACGTTAGCGATGATGCATACCTTAAGCCTACAGATATTGGTGAGGTAGTTGGAATGAGTGCAGTAGCAGTGAACAACTGGCTAGTTCATGCTGGTTTGCAATACAGAACAGATGACCGGAAAATCCCGTATCGCCCAACCGAATCAGGTAAACAATGGGGGCGGATGGTTGCAGCGATCGCCAAAGGCTCAAATCAGACTGTTTTTCAACTGCGGTGGTTGCCAAGCATTACACAATTGTTTAATGAACGCAACTGAGGTGAAACAGTGGAAGAACAGATTGATGAAACTGGTAAAGAAATCAGCCTTGCCTACAGATTTTATCAAGGTTATGGCTATTTTCTCTCTTCAACCGTCGCCCAATGGCTAGGTGTTGAGTCTCTAAGAGACTGGCAGTACAAAACGATACTAGATATGCTTGCAGTCGATTTTATTAGCGATGCCATCCACGAGAAAGGAAACGAACAAGGCAGGCGATACCTTTCATACTTCATGCTACACGGCACTTACTCAGGTAGACAAACAGTTTTTGGGCATGATGTAGATTTAGCCCAAATAGAAACTGTGTTAGTCATGATTGACCTGCAAAAAACAATTGCTCCTCATTTTATTCCAGAGTTTGAGGTACAACTATGACACGTTTTCAAGCATTTTCTTCTTCCAAATGAACGATAGCTTCATTCTTCCCTTAACACTCTTTTTAGCTATTTCAGCTTACAATTTTATCCGACTTCTCCTGACAAAGGCTGTCCCAAATCTTCTTAAAATCACATTTACCGTTCACATCCAATGCCATCACCATCTCGGTCAAAACCATGAGGATCAGGTGGCAGCACTTTAAACCTTCGTTGGCTAATATCTCGGCAATTTAAGTCTGGTGAATTCTTTGGAATGCAAAAATCTGGGTAAGAGGGATCACAGTTATTCTGTTGCTGCGGTTGAATCGCCTGAGAAGTTGTCTTTTGGGTAGCTCTGTGGCGGAAGTCCCAAGGCATTACAGGATTGGACTGACTCCAAAACGCTAAACGCTGTTGTTTAGCGGTATTTTCACCTTGCAACAAGCTATCTTTAGACTTTGGACAGCCTTTGAGGTACTGACGATAGACCACAGCCTGTCCCTCTTGCACCATCTTGAGATTGACACTGCGATTCTCGACAAACACCTCTGCAACCAAGCGCTTGTATTTGTCAGTTTCAATAGTATGTAGGGTAATTCCTTGTCCCACTGGCAGCAATTGTTTAAGTCTTGCTGATGATTGTTGACCCCAAGGATTCTGTTTCATCTCTGGTGCATCAATGCAAGCGAGGCGAACAGTCACAGTTTTGTTACCAGTTCTCACCCGTATGGTATCACCGTCACCTACGCTTACAACCGTAGCGGTAAGATTGTTGGCAAATACGGGTAACGACATTTGAGGTAGAAACAAAGCCGCAACACCAATCAAGCGAAATTTAAAAACCATTTGTACTAAAAATCACTCTTAACTTCTTCTTTTAGGATTCCCAATTTCAGCCAAGCGATCGCTTGTGATAAAGCAGTACACTGGTACTATGCCGAAACTTCCAGAGTGCGATAACTGTCTCCTCTATTCACATAACCCCCACCTCGTCTGTGTCGTTCACCCTGATGGAGTAGAGGGCCAGAGCTGCTTGGACTTTCGACTTGACCCCAACGCCGAAGCAGAGGAGCTATGGCAACCGGAGGGGGCAAGCTAACAGTGAATTAATACTGCAACCACAACAGAGGTGGACGCAACAGCAAAAGCTGGAGTTACTTGATTGGCATCCAATGTTTACTGGTAAGTGTCCCCAGTGCAGTGCATCCTTTGACCGAGACTACACCTCAAGAGTGCATTGGGATTGTGAATGCGGTTGGATGGATGACTCAATTTAAGATATTCGTACTTTTTTACTTCCTTGCGCTTAATGCCTGTTGACTTAATTGCATCACAATATTTTGGGGCAATGGGTCTATGACAGCATCAGTCGGCAGAGATTCAATAAAAGCTGTTACCTCTTCCCCTGTTTTGTATTTCCCCTCACTCCAAGCATCAGCAATCTGTTTCGCTACCCGGTCAGCATCATCAGGGTTCGCATGGGCGGTAATACATTGAATATCATTACCTGTAAATGATATCCATGTCTGCCAAAGTCCCGTAACTGGGTGCTGAACAATCCCTGTGGTCAGTTCATTGTCCTCAAGCACTGATTTTTTCTTTGGCCCACCGAATCCTTTAAACATAGCTGTACTTAGTAAACGCTATTTTAAAATACCCAAAATCAACACAGTGATCGCTCTAGTAAGCTGCTAACAGGTTTGACTCCATCCAGTTGTGGGCGATAATCTACTGGTTTGTACATTCCCATTAATCACCTTGGAACCCAACCAGCTAAATTTATTTTCTGATTTGACCGTCACACCAGCACGCAGAGCAGAGACACTGGTAATGAGTCTTGAGGCGCTGTTGAAGTGGAAATCTCAGATTTTTGAATATCAGCAGAAGGTGAGAGAGAACAAACCACCACAGCAGACGACGTTATTCAACCTTACCCCAAAACACTGCGGCCCAGACGCGATAGATCCTTTTACTCTGCCCTTGCAATCAATGGCGTTTTATCGGATGCCAACAGATGCGGGTACCGCCGCTATTTATTTTGTGATTGATAATGCCATGCCCTTGCTGTTGTATGTTGGTGAAACAAGACGATCTGGTAAACGGTGGAAAGGTGAGCATGGATGCAAGCAATATCTAGATAGTTACCATTCACTGCATCATCATTATGGACTGCAACGGGAAGTGAGCATCGCTTTTTGGTGGGATACGCCTGTTGATCGACGCGCACGGCAGGAATTGGAATTGAATTTAATTTTGAAGTGGCGATCACCTTTCAATAAGGAGAACTGGGAGCGGTGGGGACAACCGTTTGGTTAGAAAAAGTAAAGTTATACTGTTATTAAATTTTTTACTTATTCCTGAACCATCAACTCTTGTAGCAACGCATCATTTATCGTTTGTGCCTCTGTCCCACTACTTTCCCTAATATCAAAAGCCTGCTGCACTATGGTTTGAACTGACTTTGGTAATGATTCAAATTTTTCCGAATTGAGTATGACGAGGCGGCAACCAGGATAAGGCATAAAATCAGTAAACGGTTCCATCCCCAATGTAATAAGAGTTTTGCTAAGTTCCGCGATGGGATGATGGGACTTTTGGTTATCTTGAGTGCGGTTGATTTCTGATACCATGTAACCACAAAACCAACTCAAAGTGTCAATATCTTTCTGCAATGCTGCCAAAATCCCTGTTACTAAACAGGACGCATCAGAATAATCGTCCAGGACAACGGCCCGATTCATCGGTGTAAAGAAGTACAGCAATTATGGCCAAAGTGGGAAGACATGGGTTTGTACATCTTCTTTCTACCCAAATATTGCTCAGAGATGAACCCGATTGAATTGGAATGGCAACATCTCAAAAAAGATGAACTAGCCGCGAAAACTTTTGAGGATGAGTTAGACCTCGCCTATGCCGTCACTCATGGAGTCCAAATCAGAGGAGAAAAAGGAACTTACAGTACACAACGTGTAAGATTTAACTCTAATTCTTCTGCTTAACTTTTTGTTACATACTTATAAATTTTCTCCACGACTTACTTACTCGTTGGTTGAGGTTGACAGGCAGGTTGTCAAAAATTTGGTCTAAGGCTTCTGGGTGTCGCTTGTGGCAATAACACACCGCAGATTCAATAAGTTTATCGATTTTTGTAGGTTGGCGTTGTCCAAATCCTTTGCCAGACATGATAGTTGATGTATTGAATACAGGGATTTTAGTATAAGCTTATGTCAACCACAAGCATTATTCATCCCCTTCACTTTCAAATTATTCAAAGAGTTGATACGACTTGGTATTTTAAAAATGGAAGTGTTTTTTATAACCGCACTGGTGAATCCAGTCCTGAAAGTGACCAAGAGATGATCCATCCCTAACCTCTAACTATTGAAGAACAAAGAAAAAAATGACTGAATATTTAACTGGTAAAAAAACAACTATAGAGCAACTAAATGAATGGATTGAGTTTTTTCATACTCATGGTTTTCTTGTAATTGACAATGTGTTGACACCTGAAGAATGTGAGCTTCTAAAGAATGATTTAGATGAAACTCTCAAAAAAATTGAAGGTGAAAATTATCACGAGTCAAAAAAAATGATGATGAAGCGAATGTTCGAGCATTCAAAGCAAAATCTAAATCTTTTTGCTTTAGAACCCATAGTTACATTTGCAGAACATTTAATTGGTGGAGCAAATGGAATAGGTCACTCAATACAAGATGGTGTTCCCAACGCTAATATAATTCATGTTATCCACAATAACTCATTTAAGATTCCTCCAAACACTGATGGTTTGGCTAAAAATGCTTGGCATCAAGACGATACACCGCACGTAATTTCCCTTGATGGGGAACCCTTAACCAATATTCGCCTGAATGTTCTAGCATTCACAGTAAATTATTACTTGACAGATGTACTATCTGAAAGAAGTGGGCCAACTCAGGTGATTCCAGGATCTCATCTATTTGGCAAGTTCTGCAATGGTGATATTTCTGGATATGAAGACCGGGTTTATAACTGCTTGGGAGCAATGGGTTCTGCTGTTTGTTTTAACAATCAGGTATGGCATAGAGGGTCTAGAAATTCGTCCTCTATAACTCGCTACATTACGCAGATTACCTATGCAAAAAGACTGGTTGGGCATAAGTACGAACCCTTTATGAATTATCAAATGCCTAGTCACTGCTATGAAGAAGCAGACCAGAGATTGAAGCAACTCTTAGGATTTCTTCCCAACGGTGCTTATGGTTAATCTGATGATTATGAGGCTAATTCTCTGAGCAAGTAGTAATTAATGCTCGACTTCTGCTGCTGTTATTAATATAGCAGTCCTAAATCATTCATGAAAATTACATCTCTCTTTCTTCCTTCCTTTGCGTCCTTTGCGCCCTTTGCGGTTCGTTTCCTAATCTATATTTTTCACAACTCAAATAGGATTGCTATAGATCAAGCAATTTGCAACTTCTTTTTGAACCCAAGTTATATATAGCTATCACCGATGAAATTATTCAAATACCCAATTAAGCTTGCTTCTTGCTTTGCCATCTGTGTTATCGCTTCTACGACTGCGGTAATTGCTCAACCCAAATCTCCACAAACCAATTCAGTAATAAAATTAACACCGACTCAACTAAAAGTTTTACGTTCACTAGGCTTAAAAATAGCATTACCAAGTTACGTACCCACAAATTTTCATGCTGACAAGATAATAGTCTCCGCTGGGCGCGAAAATATTGACAGTTTGCGTTACTTAATCGTTTACCAAAATTTAAGTGCAGATAAATGCTTTGCGATTGAGTCAGTATCTGGGGGTATTGGAGACTTACCTTCTGGGTCGCGCAGTTACCCGATAAATTCTCCGATATTTGGAAAAAGCACTTTGGAGCAAGGATTATACGGTAATGCCAAACAACCAACATTGCTATCGCAGTGGTGGGGAGAGCAAAATGGCCCCTTTTACAGATTTGTTGGTACGGGAGTAATGCCAGAATTGTCTAATTGCAATAACATTACTCCCCAAGAAGCAGTCAAAGTTTCACAGTCGATTCGATACTTGAATTAATCGATTATGGCTTTGCAGTGATTGGATTGACAGTAATAAAGTAAATACATTTGTATTGATTAGGGTGCAACTTTTTCTTTAAACTGCTTTCCAGCAGAAAACGCAGGCACAATGGTTGCTGGAATTGTCATTGGCTCATTGGTTTTCGGATTACGCCCCTCGCGTTCTGAGCGTTCGCGTCGCTCGAATGACCCAAAACCAATCAGCGTTACCTTTTCACCATTAGCTACAGCCTCGGTAACAACTGACAAAAAAGCACTGATTACTTCATCAGCTTGCTTTTTTGTGATGTTGGTCTTTGCGGCTACAGCATCTACTAATTCGCCTTTGTTCATAAATTGCCCTGAAGTCTTGTTTTAAAAAGGAAATTTACTTTACCATTACTTTCTCTTTTCACGAAAGGGGGATACAGCACTTACGGCAGCTATGAGGTACATCCCCAAATCTGAAAGCTTTGATAGCAGAGGGCAAGGAGAAAAACTGTATTGCATAATAGCCGGAAGCGCTGTAATGACTAACAATCAAGCAGCATACGAAAATTAACAATGCACGGCTACTGCTGTGTCGATTTGGCGTGATAGATAATCACTATTTTGCTCCAAAACAGTTGACTGGTTAATAGTCGCCAGCACAAAAATTCTAACTCGCTACATCTCATTCCACAGTTGCTGGCTGTTGTTCTGACTTTACAGCACCCAGTGACTCAATAAAAGCGTCAATTGCCTTGGCTGCTGACTG
>JADEXV010000156.1 GCA_015206945.1 Nostocales cyanobacterium LEGE 12452
ATTAAGGTAGAATTACGATACCAATCCAAAGCTGTAAACAAGCTGGGACAAGCTTGGGGAGCGCGATGCATTACACTCCTAAAAGCTTTCAAACCAAGTTCTGCTAAATCCAAATAATCTAGATTATCGGTGAGTAGGGCGAGACGGACAAGGTTAGCGATCGCAATTCCATTGGCTGATGGTGTAGCATTATCTACGTAACTACGCTCTCTGACAATTAAATCTTGACTAGAATCGCTTGATGTGTTATAGTAGCCACCTAATTCTACACTCCAGAGAAATTCGTTAAATTCATCTTGGATAGCGATCGCATTTTCTAACCATTGCTTATGCTCAGGGTTGCAAGCTTGTAAATCCAAGAGAGCTTTAACAAACAAAGCGTAATCTTCAGACTGCGCTAAAACAGTTGGTTCTCCTTGATAGTTAAGTCTCTGGAAACGCCCATCGACAAATTGATTTTCTAAGATAAAATTTGCCGCTCGTGCTGCTAATTCCAGATACAAAGGTTGTTGGAAAGCCCCAGCAGCCTTAGCTAGCCCAGAAATCATTAAGCTATTCCAGGCGACAATCATTTTTGTATCTGTCACCGAGGGAATGCGACCTGGCCAGTTAGTAGTTTTTGCTTCTTGGTTGTTACGAGCCGGGGGAAAAGTTTCTAGTGACTCAGAATTAACGCCATAGCGAGTGTTAAACAGCTTACTCAGTGCCGTTTCCAGTGTTGCACTCAGTTGACCTGAATGGCGTCTTTGCAAAACATTACGTCCTTCAAAGTTGCCGTTAGGCGTTACCGTAAACTGTTGTTGTAATTCCGTTAATTCTTCAGGCGTTAATAGTTGTTGTAATTCGCTGTAACTCCAGACGTAAAAGGCTCCTTCTTCTGGTTCTACTGCCGTGGGTTCAGTGAAGCTATCGGCATCTTGAGCAGCATAGAAGTAACCTTCAGGGGCGGTCATTTCCCGTTTCAGCCATTGTACAGTCCCAGCAATTGCCCTCTCAAAGGCTGGCTCTTGTACTCCTGCACTCCATAAAGAAGCCAGATACTCGACAATTTGTCCATTGTCGTAGAGCATCTTTTCAAAGTGGGGTACTGTCCAAGTTGGGTCAACAGTATAGCGATGAAAACCACCGGCTACATGGTCATAAATGCCGCCCAGCGCTAAGTCTAGTCCTCGCTGGGTACAAATTTGCTTGCCATCATAGCGAGCTTCAAAATTAAATCGAGTTCCCCGCAGAGCTAATTCTGTGTAGGGAATCATCGGAAAACTGTTACCAGATTGATTAGGAGTAATTACACCTGTGCTGGTTTCCCAACCTTGGCGGAGTAATTCATGATCTTCCACCTCATCTGTTGTACCGTCTTGCAACACCGCAGACGTGAGCAGAGACTCAACAATTAAGGCTTTACGTTGTTGTAAGTCCGCTTTTTCTGTATCGTAATAACGGCGAAGCGCTTGCAAAACTTGTAAAAATCCCGGACGACCATAGCGGGGGTCTATAGGGAAATAAGTACCAGCGTAAAACGGCACTAAATCTTCTGGGGAAAGAAAAATATTTAAAGGCCAACCCCCTTGACCGCTCATCATCTGCAAAGCTTGCATATAGATGCTATCGAGGTCTGGTCTTTCTTCCCTGTCTACTTTGATGGGAAGATAATTGGTATTCATGTAGTCAGCGATCGCAATATCAGAAAAAGCCTCGCCTTCCATGACAGTACACCAGTGGCAACTAGAATAGCCAATGGAGAGAAAAATCGGTTTATTTTGCGCCCTTGCAGTTGCAAGTGCTTCATCACACCAAGGCCACCAATCAATGGGGTTTTCGGCGTGTTTGCGGAGATAGAGGCTCTTAGCTTCAGCAAGGCGATTAGTCATAATCAAACGCAAGTAGTTGCCTTCTTTGCTCAGTCTAGCCTGTTCTCAGGCATGTTAGCCTAGACAGGTATGTACATTAAGTCAGAAACTCAACGAGCGAATTATACCTTTGTTTTTAATATCGCCTAAGTAAGTTGGTGTAAAAAAATTGCAGTTTTGTAGTCAGCGCTAACTACAAAGGAATCATTTATATAATTGGGTTTATCTACGCCGACTTACTTACACCTGTGCAACTTATGAAACATTCTTATTGAAAAGGTCGCAATAGCAAACTGACAATATTTGGTGGCATTTCTTGCATCGGCGATGCTGTCTTCGTTTGAATTAAAGTGTTTGGGCTAAGTCCTGCTATCAGATGGAGCAAGAAGGTGATGATGGCGGCTTGTATAAGTTTTTCCAGCATGGCACGTCTCTTGTGAATGGATAGCATTTCAATTACGACTGGTTATTCTAAATACACCTCGTACTCCCGATTTACCGAATTTAACAAAAATAACTTGATAAATGCTGAAGGAAATCCTAAAAAAATGTTTAAAATGTTACTGATAGTTAACATAATTCCCTAAGCAAATCGGATTTCGGTTATCGGTCTAATCAATACATTGCCAAGGTTGTACAGCAAAGTCCGAGATATACAGCAGAATTCATAATTCAGGAGTAAAACACCCTTTATACCTGGATAAAAGACTTAGCTTGTGTACCTCACCAACTTGAAATTTGCTGTTAGATTGGCAACAATTGAAGTTTTTTGATTTATTCTTCCCTAAACCGGGATATTTTCTTAGACAGCTTTTGTTGCTAAAAAGTGCCCTTGGAAGTTGAATCTATTGCAAAAGCACATTTTGCTCCTTTGTTAAATAAGACAGAATAGCCAAGATTTACTTATATCTACTTGGGAATAGTAGAGATCAGCCCCAGTTTCGTGCTGTCACCGATAAAATGTATTTAAAGTAGCCACAAACACGCTTCCATGATTCCTATCGTTATTGAACAATCGGGTCGAGGTGAACGCGCCTTTGACATCTACTCACGGCTGTTACGTGAGCGCATCATCTTTTTGGGACAACAAGTTGATAACAATATTGCCAACTTGATTGTTGCCCAACTGCTGTATTTGGATGCTGAAGACCCGGAGAAAGACATTTATATGTACATCAATTCTCCCGGTGGTTCGGTGACGGCTGGTATGGGCATTTTTGACACTATGAAGCATATTCGCCCTGATGTCTGTACAATTTGTACCGGATTGGCGGCGAGTATGGGTGCTTTTCTCCTCAGCGCGGGTGCTAAGGGTAAGCGGATGAGTCTACCCCATTCTCGGATTATGATTCATCAACCTTTAGGCGGCGCTCAAGGACAGGCGACTGATATTGAAATTCAGGCGCGGGAAATTTTGTACCACAAGAAGCGGCTAAACGACTATTTAGCTGAACATACAGGTCAACCAATTGAGCGCATTGCTGAAGATACTGAACGTGACTTTTTCATGTCACCAGAGGAAGCTAGGGACTACGGTTTGATTGACCAAGTGATTGACCGTCACGCCGCTGGTAGCCGCCCAGCAGTTGCTGTTCTTAATTAATAGTCACGATTGGTAAATGGTGATTTACCACTTTTAATTTCCTTAAACCCTAAAAATAACCCCTTTTCATAACTGAAGAGGGGTTATTTGACTTAAAAACTCGATTTTAAAGGGTCGTCAAGATCCTATTTGTCGAGATGAAGGTAGTCTTGCTCCGGTAGCAGATATTGAAGCAATTCCAACTTTTGATTGTCTGAAGATACACATTTCGATCCTGACATAGGATCATCAAAAGTTGGCAATAACCATAATTTGTCGCTCTACAATAGCCTCAAAACTAGTTTGCTGGAGTAGAGCAATGTTATCAAAACAAACTTTTTATGACTAAATAATACTAAGCAATTTGAATTTTATTTTCAACTTCATACTATTAAAGTCTTTTTCAGACTGTAGTTTTTTTATTAAAAGCTTAATTTAGATTTAGGTTACAAAGACACTAAGTCATTTTGTACAGTGCGTAATACCAAAAATCAATACATTTATCTTTAGGAAGAAACATCATGAATTGCTTCAAATCAAGTCTCAAGTTAACGTTGCTAACTTTATTGACTTGTGGATTCGTTTCCCCAGCTTTTGCGACACCCGATAACGACAATAGCATTTTTGCAGCGGATTTCGAGGGGAATTTGAATAGTGGTCAAGGATTTTTTCAGATCAAAGGTGATGTGACCACCACCGATGACTTAGAAGACTTTAGAAAAGTGCTACTCACGGGGCGCTCTAACTTACGTTTAAGACTGGAAGGCGTTGCCCCGAACGGAGGACGGACAGATTTATTATTAGTTAGGGATTCAAACAACAATGGTCAAATCGATCGCAATCAAGGCGAAGTGATTGGTCAAAGTCGCGACTCATTTTCCCACCAAATTACACGCCAGAATCTAGCCGCAGGAAATTACTTCGTCATTATCCGGAGTAGACAGTTTAGCTCAAACAAAGTTCAGTATCAAGTCAGTGTAGATGCACGGGTGTAGTCAATCCTGTAAACTCGCCGATCAAAAGCGCGATCGCGCTTTTGATTCTCGACTCAGGAGGGTATTCTTCCTTCCATAGCTTCGTTACTGTTTCAAGAGCCTACGTTATTAGTCATTAGTCCTTACAAATGACTAATGACTAATGACGAATGACGAATGACTAATGACAAATCAAAATCCCGCTATCGGGTCTGGCTGAGATTGTAAGTATTTGAGGAATCCGTGTAACTCTTCTTCAGTCAGCAAAGTCCGCCCGCGCTTACCGTAGGTTTCAATCAGATGCTCCCGTCCCTGTTCTGGTGTCCAGCCTAAACGCTGAAGTTCGACATCTGTTTTAGCAATTACATCTGATAAATCCACCGGTTCAGCTTTTTTCTTTCTCTTTCCTGTCACTGACGGGGTGGCAGCATTCTCTTGAGGGCTGTAACTCCGAGGTGTAAATGGTGTGACATTGTTGGCAGAAATTGCCGGAAAGGTTTGATTTTCTGACTGGTTATCAAAATTTATTTCCAAGTTCTCAACTGGCGGATCGAATTCTAGCTCCTGCTTGGCAGTCATAGGAAAGTTTTGACCTATATCTTGGCTATAGTTATCGCTTGCTAGGGGTGCAGCATTGCTGTAGCCGTACTGTTCGTTACTGCTTGTTACTACTTCTGGTTTGATGTTCCGTTCTTTGGAAGGCGGTATAGATATTTCTTTGTCGCTGACTGCTGGCCACTGACTACTAACAAAATCCTCAGTTTTTGGTGAGGAATAAGCAGCAGGCTCACTCAATCCACCTTTAGTATTCAAAGAAGGATTTAGCTGTGCCGGGGGAACTGGATTTGAGGTCAACTCCACTGATTCTGGTGGCGCGTTTGTAATACCCAAAACTATCAGCGCCCTAGTTCTGGCTTGGTCTTCTGCCGCTTCTACTGTTTCTGCTGCTGCCATACCCGTAGCACGGGTTACACCTTCAATTTGCACGCTTGCCCGAACAATATATTTTCCTTGAAAAATTTGCACTAATTCAGAAATCAAACTGCCCTGGGGATACAAGCTCTGGAATTGAGCCAACATAATACTGCTACCAATCTAAATATTTTTATAACGGGGTTGAACTGCCTGTATATTCAAGCTAGCTCAGATGCCCTTACTTTAATTTACATCCACTCGATACCCAGGATGCCTGCCAATATTGCATTTATTCATTTTTAATTGCTTACTACGTGTCATCAGTTTCTTGGCAGGCGATGAGTAGGTATAATTCTCTGCTCTTAGCCGTCAAGGTAATATTTTTACTTTGCCTTGTGTCCCAATTGTAGCAATAGCTATTTTTTGACGAAATTTTTGGTCAGTGCTAACTTATCTGGGTAGTCTTGCTTGCAATGCTATACTGATTACCCAACTCTATATCTAGAACTATTTTCTGGAAGTGCGCTCTAAATCTACAATAATGGAGATAAGGTTCGCCCTCGCTGCTTATTAAGCTGCTTACCTAATTGTTACCGATTCTACATGTGGGAAAATTGGGTTCACCAGCAGTTCCTCCTAGTTAAAAATCAGAGTCTAATGGCGTAAAATTACCTTCTCTCTAGACAATCAAACACCTGTAGTTTCCACGCCACTTGACGGCAGTTGCTCTACCTGGGGAGACCCCAAGACCGCACTGCCTCCTCCACTTGGGGAGACCCCAAGACCGCAGTGGCTCCCGTGCATAGCACTTTTGGGTAGTATGGATTCTCTAAACCCAGCTTCTCAAAAACCCGTCGCGTAATTAACTAGCGGGGCTAGATTTTAATCAGGCGTGCAATCTTAAGTTTGGTTAGGTGAAGGAAGTTGAACGCAGGCGAATTCTGAGAGCATCGTGCAGTGAGAAGTTCGTAAACGCCCAGAGTTGTCCGTGGGTCGGCTTCTTTGCAAAGGAACTGCGGGAGTAGTTTCCCACTCTTACTGGGTCGGGCTTCCTTTCCTTAGAACTTAGGAAGCTTGCTTCAGGGCAATTAGTTTCCAGCTTGTTTCTGTAAGCCGTGAGGGTATACAGAAAAGAACCAGATTAAACAACAAATGATGTTTTGACCAAAGGTCGGTTCACTGCATGGAATTTTCAATCGCTACACTCCTTGCCAATTTCACCGATGATAAATTGGTAGCTCGGAAGGTTTTAGAAAAGAAACTTGGCTGTGAAGATGAAAAAAGTTTACAAAAACTTCACATTGCCTTAGATGTTCTTGAAAAAATCGGTATTTTAGTGAAGGAACGGGGCAAGTACCGCCGTGTCTCAGAAGAGGGAATAATCGAGGCAAAACTCCGTTGTTCTAGTAAAGGCTTTTGCTTTGCTATTCAAGATGTGGAAGGCGCTGAGGATATTTACATCCGCGAAAGTCATCTGAGTAATGCTTGGAATGGCGATCGCGTTTTGGTGAGAGTTCTCAAAGAAGGCAGTCGCCGTCGCTCTCCCGAAGGGGAAGTAAAGCTGATTCTGGAACGCTCTAACCACACTTTACTGGCACGAATTAAGCAAGTAGAAACTGGTTTTCGGGCTGTGCCTTTAGACGATCGGTTGCTGTTTGAACTCAAGATTCAACCTAACGGGGCAAAGTTAGAAGAAGCGATCGATCATCTGGTTCATGTGGAAGTTTTGCGTTACCCGTTGGCACAATATCCTCCCCTTGGTCGAGTGGTGCAAATCCTCGGCAGTGATGCCGAAGCCGCTGCTGATATAGATTTAGTTACGTGCAAACACGACCTTTCCCGGACTTTTCCAGATAATGTTCTAGAAGCAGCTGCGAGGTTGCCCAAAAAGCTCCTGAAAGCAGACCTGAAAAATCGCCTAGATTTACGTAATTTGTTTACTCTCACGATTGAAGGGGTAAATAGCGATACCAAAGTTATAGAAAACGCTTTTAGTTTAGAAAAAAACTTAGCCGGAAATTGGCTTTTGGGCGTTCATATCACCGATGTTTCTCACTATGTCCAACCTGACGAAGCCTTAGATAGAGAAGCACTCAAACGAGGCAAGTCAGTGTATCTAGGAGAATTGGTGTTGCCAATCTTGCCCCCAGCTGTAGCAGAACGCTGTTCTTTAGTACCTGGGAGCGATCGCTTAACTATCTCTTTTTTAATTACCATTGATCCCAAATCGGGAGAAGTGCTGGAATGGGAAATTCAACCTAGTGTAATTAACGTCGAGACTGCACTGACTACAGAACAAGCTCAAGCAATTCTCACAGGTGAAGCTCAAGATAAATCATCACAGGTTTCCCAAATCCTGCAAGACCTCCAAGCCTTGCAAACAGCCGTGAAACAGGTACGCTTAAATCGTGGTAGCCTCCAGTTGAATCTGCCGCCTAGCCAAAACGCCTATTATGATGAGGGGATTCTCGGCGCTGTAGTGGTGAATGATTTACCAGTGCGATCGCTACTCACGGAGTTGGTACTGTTAGTTAATCAACTGTTCGCAACTCACTTAAATGCTCTTGGTGTTCCCGCTATCTGGCGAGTCCAAGGTACTCCTGATGTTGAAGATGTCCAGGAAATGCTGAAATTGGCAGTCAATTTAGGCGTTGACCTCACACTAGATCCAGAAGTTGATATCCAACCCTTAGATTACCAACATTTGACCACAGCTTTTGCTGAATCCCCCTCTGAGCAAGTTCTTACTTACTTGTTACAAGATACCCTTAAGCCTTCTGCATACAGTACTACCAAAGGATCTCACTTTGGACTGGCACTACCGCAATATGTCCACTTTAGCGCTCCCTTGCGGCGTTTCCCAGATTTGCTGATGCAGAGAGTGTATTACTCGCTACTCGAAAACGGACGCGATCGCCGCAATACCCGTGTGAGAGAACGTGTTAACCTGCGCCACTCCTCTAGCCACGAGGAAATTAACTGGAACGTTTTACCCCCAGAATTGCAACAAGAACTGCAAAGCGATTTGACTAGGGTAATTGTTCAAATCAACGACCGAGAAAAAGAAGTCCAAGAAGCCGAAGCCGATTTAGCTGGACTGCAAAAAGCCCAACTGATGAAGCAACGCATCGGTCAGGTATTTCAAGGCGTGATTACCGGGGTTCAATCCTACGGTTTCTTTGTGGAAATTGAAGTACCCTCGGCTGAGGTGGAGTCCAGCAGTAATCCTGGTGTGCCTTTGCGGGTAGAGGGATTGGTACACGTCAGTTCCCTCAAAGATGATTGGTATGAATATCGCGCCAGACAACAGGCACTGTTTGGGCGCAAAAATCGCGCTTCTTATAGATTAGGCGATCGCGTCGCCGTCCAAGTTAAGAGTGTCGATTATTACCGTCAGCAAATTGATTTGGTAACAGTCGGCAGCGATGGCGTCGCTAAAGGGTTAACTGGCAATGATTCTCGTGACGACCTTTCAGACCTCTACTTACCAAATGATATGGAGCCTGATGACCTAGATCCTTACTCTGAGGACGAGTAAAATCAACTAAGAATTACGTGTCAAATAACACCAAACCTTTAATTTTAGGCGTATCAGGCGCATCTGGTCTGATTTACGCTGTTCGCGCGATCAAATTTTTGCTAGAAGCGGAATATAGCATTGAATTGGTTGCCTCTAAATCAACTTACATGGTTTGGCAGTCAGAACAGGAAATTCGGATGCCACCAGAACCAACCGGGCAAGAACAATTCTGGCGAGAGCAAGCTGGTGTTGCACTTTCTGGTAAACTCCGGTGTCATCCTTGGAGCGATGTCGGAGCCGGAATTGCCAGCGGTTCCTTTGCCACTCTGGGGATGATAATTATTCCATGCAGCATGAGTACAGTTGCAAAGCTAGCAGTTGGCTTGAGTTCCGATTTACTAGAACGGGCAGCGGATGTCCAACTCAAAGAAGGGCGAAAGTTGGTTATTGTCCCGCGTGAAACGCCTTTTAGCCTCATCCACCTGCGTAACTTAACCTCTTTAGCAGAAGTTGGAGTTAGAGTTGTCCCCGCTATTCCCGCCTGGTATCACAATCCCCAAACCATCGAGGATTTAGTTGATTTTGTAGTTGCCCGTGCTTTAGATCAACTAGATATTGACTGTATTCCAATTCAGCGGTGGCAAGGTCGTCGCTAACACCCTGAGTGGATTTATTGTAAATTTCACAATAGTCCTAAAAAGGTAATGATAGAGATGGCTGATAGTGTCAGTAGTCAGTGAACAGTAATTAGTGAAGAATAACCAGACTGATCGCTGACTATTGATAACTGACCACTGATAATTGACAACTGACAAAATTGCTATGGCTGTAATTCGCTTAATTCTATTGGTGGCAGTACTGGGAGGACTAACGCTGTTATTAGTCCAAAATTTCTCACCTGCCCTATCGCTAGTATTTTTGGGCGTACGAACTCAACCATTACCACTAGCTATATGGATTTTGTTCAGTACTGCCACTGGTGCTTTCACATCGATATTGATTGCTACCTTATTTAATTTATCCAATTATTTTGTGGCAGGACAACGCCAAACTCCTAGTAGAGCAACCACCCCTTCAAGTCGTACGAAGGCAACCCGGAGAGAAGAACCGACATCTCGCCCTGCTAGCCCTCCACCACCAGCTAGTAAAAATGAAGAGCCTAGCAGTGAGGAATTTGATGATTGGGAGACAAATAGCAGTAGAGATGATGATTGGAACTTTGATGAAAAGTCAGAAGAAGCCCCTATTCCTAATTCTCAGGCTCAACAACCTAGAGACTCAACAACTTACGAACGTCAATCAGAAGCCAAAAGCAGTTCTCAGTCTGGTTCAGTTTACTCCTACAGCTACCGCGAACCAAAAAATACAGCTGCCGGAAAAACTGAATCAATTTACGATGCTGATTACCGAGTAATTATCCCTCCTTACCAGCCACCAACTACCAATCAAGCCGATGATGATGATTGGGAATTTTTTGAGGATGATGATGATTTTGAAGATGATGGTAAACGCCCCCGTCGGTGAGATGTAGCAGGCGACATCTCTATTTAATGCCACACCGCTCTCTAGACTCCTGCTTGACCTTACCAGTCATGGCAGCTTCCTGCAAAGTCATGAAAGCATTAAAATCTTCCAAGTCATATCGGGTAGTCAACAGTTGTCGTAGTTGATCTTCAGCTTCAACTGTCAAATAACCAGTTGCTAAAGCTCTTTCTACAACGTCACGAATTCGAGTCATGGTTGACACCTCATTCATTCTATATTTATTCATTCAGGCTTATCGGAGTGGAATATGCAGTAGTCTTTGTGTCGAAACTTCAATTTCTTTGCAAGTTTTTTTTGGGCGATCGCGGTAAATCAGTCATTATTTACACCTTTATTAGAAACATTTAATTGAGCGGGTCTTGTTATAACTGAACTTTTAGAATAACGACCCTGTGCTGTTAGAAACACAGTATTGTGTATACTTAAAATTACCCACCAGAGTAAAAACCCTGATTATTTAGATAGACAGATATTGTTTGGATAAAGTTTCAAACAAGCTAAGTTAATTTTTTGGTTAAGCATAGGCATTACTATGCAGCAATTACCTAGTTACTTCAGGAAAATTACTACATTCCTAAGAAATTGATCAGTTATTACTGATAGTAATTTCACAGAAGAATCGTTCATTTATTGCCTAAGTTACTTTAAATACATTAATAACAGTAATGATGGCAGTTAGTTTCTGTTAGATAGAAGATGAATTTAAAGGTTTTAAAAATAATTGTAAGTTAAAAAAGTTATAAGTAAATTTGAGATACACAAAGTGAAAAGCTTTGATATCTGTTGAAAATAAATTTATTGGAGGTTTATTTTGTTTTTGTATGCCTGCGGAAATTCCTAATATAGGCATCAAGTTGTAGTAGTAAACTGTTAGAGTTTGCGCGATACAGCACTTACGGCAGCTATGAGGTACATCCCCAAATCTGAAAGCTTTGATAGGAGAGGGCAAGGAGAAAAACTGTATTGCATAATAGCCGGAAGCGCTGTATGTATCAAACTCCGTATTTTTAAGTCCTAGATTGAATCGTTGAGTTTATAATTTAAAACTGTGACTCAGCACTCAAAACTTATAATTGGAGCGAAGCAACTGGTGAGCAGCTTATTACAAGGAGTCAACCTGTACTTAATTGGTATTATGGGCGTTGGTAAGACGACAGTAGGGCGCTTACTAGCAAAAGAACTGGGTTATGGGTTTGTGGATACCGATGATGTTATTGCCCAAGCAACAGGTAAATCTATCAATCAGATATTTACCGACGAAGGTGAAGCAGGGTTTCGCCAGTTAGAAAGCGACGTACTTTCACAAGTTTGTGCTTTTACAAAGTTGACTATCGCAACTGGTGGGGGCATTGTACTCCGGCGAGAAAATTGGGGTTACTTGCATCACGGTTTGATAGTGTGGCTGGATTCGCCAGTGGAGATAATTTACAGCCGTTTAGCTGAGGATACCACAAGACCACTGTTGCAAGATGCTGATCCTAAAAGGAAATTGCGATCGCTCCTCGAACAACGAACACCACTTTACTCTCAAGCCGATTTGCACATCATCGAGCGAGAGGGAGATACACCAGAAGACATTGCCAAGCGAGTACTTGAAGGAATTCCTGGCATCCTGAAAAAAGCTGTTTCTAATTAATCGGGAATATTGATCTAACTGTGTCTGCAAAAGATGTTTTTCATGAATCAGTTAAAAAAGCTTTGCAAAAAGAACAATGGATAATTACAAGTGATCCATTAAAATTCAAATTTGGGGAAGTCAACTTCCAAATTGATTTAGGTGCAGAGAAAATAATTGCCGCAGAAAAAGGAAATGAAAAAATAGCAATTGAAATCAAAAGTTTTTTAAACCCCTCTGCAATTACAGATTTTTATTCCGCCTTGGGACAATTCCTGAGTTACCGTCTAGCGTTAGCAGGATATGAACCAGAGCGAGTATTATACTTAGCAGTTCCATTGGATACGTACAAAACATTTTTTCAACTTGAATTTACTAAAACTGCGATAAAACAGTATCAGGTCTTGTTAATTGTTTATGAGCCGGAAAATGAGGTGATTGTACAGTGGATAAATTAGCCAAATATCAAGAATTGGTGAAAACATTGTTGATGAAATATGCCAGTGATGATGTCTCAGATAACGATGTCGAAGTCCAACTCATTTTAGACACAGAACGCAATCATTATCAATGGATGAATGTAGGTTGGCAAGGATTTAATCGTATTTATCGATGCGTGATCCATTTTGATATTAAAGATGGCAAAATCTGGCTGCAACAGAATTTAACCGATCGCAATCCAGCCGAGGAATTAGTGATGATGGGAGTACCACAAGAGGATATTGTCTTGGGTTTGCAAGCTCCTTACAAGCGTCAGTATACAGATTATGGCGTAGCGTAATGCGATCGCTCCTCGAACAACGAACACCACTTTACTCTCAGCGAATACTTGAAGCAATTCCTAACGTTATCAAAATACAAGTTTCTCATTAAGAAAACTCAAGTTACCAAATTTTGCCCATCCGCAGGATAAACCCTGGTAATTCTGGATTGCCACTAACTGCTTCGGGATTATCCAAAATTTCAACTTCTCGATTCGGACGGTAAATGTAGACTTTTTGATTCTGCCGATCAATTAACCACCCTAGTGATGCACCGTTATCGATGTACTCCTGCATTTTCTCTTGTAATTTTATCAGGCGGTCGCTGGAAGAACGTAACTCAATTACAAAGCTGGGACAAATTGGTGCAAATGAGGCTTTTTGTGCATCTGTTAAGGTGTTCCAGCGCTCCAGTTCAATCCAAGAAGCATCAGGGGAACGCATTGCCCTATTGGGTAGTGTAAAACCTGCACTGGAATCAAAGCCTATCCCAGTGCCATCTTGTTCAGTCCAATTCCCCAGCTGTGCAGCAATATTAAAGTTACGGTTGCCCGTATCTGAAAAAGCTGGTGGCATGATGATGACTTCCCCATTAGCAGTACGCTCAATTCGCAAATCTCCATTAGCTTGGCAGAACTCATAGAACTGCTCATTTGTCATCTGCACAAGGGAGGGGAAATTTACCGTTAGGGGTATGCTTTCAGTTTGAATTAGCAGCGTGGTCATTTTCATTCCCTAGCTTCAGCCGAATGATTTCAATTCTAGAGGTTTGAAGGAGTGATCGCTGTTATGTTGTGTCCGGTAATGTGGGAATACTTAACCTGTCTCATCCGTCGTATTTATCCGTCTGATTTATGGGATTGACCCTAAAGCTTGAAATTTTACTCCTCTGTCACCAAAGAATTCAATGGATATTGAAGAGTTTTTCAGTCGTTTAGATGCTGGGGAAAATGATTTTTCAGGAGTCGAACTCAGTGGTGCAGTCTTAAGCGAAGTTGACTTGTCTGGCATTAATCTCAGTGGTGCTGATTTGAGTGGGGCGATCCTCTGTAAAACTAAGTTAGGGGGTGCTGATTTAAGAGACGCTAATCTGAGCGGTGCTGATTTACGTGGTGCTGATTTGAGAGTTACTCGTATGGAAGGCGTTAATCTTGAAAATGCTAACTTATTGGAAGTTAACTGGCACGGTGCGGAAAAGTATGGGGCTTATTTCTACAATACGGTTATGCCAGATGGTGAACTTCTAACTGAACCAAACAGCTATGGCTGATCAGTACAAACATACTCGACTTTGGTAGCAGAGATTGTGAGGAGTTACAAAGTCTTCTACACTGACTGAAATAGGTTTTAACTCTCTCTGTTAGGCTCCTCATGACGGACAACGATTCTGAATACATCAGGCAAGATGAAGCCACTCGTGTGCGTGTACTAAGCGAAGCACTACCTTATATTCAACAATTCGCCGGTCGCACTGTTGTTGTCAAATATGGCGGCGCAGCCATGAAAGATAGCGCACTCAAAGACAAAGTTATCCGCGACATCGTATTCTTATCCTGCGTCGGCTTGCGTCCGATTGTAGTTCACGGTGGTGGCCCAGAAATTAACAGTTGGTTAGATAAACTGGGCATCGAACCACAGTTTAAAAATGGTTTGCGAGTCACTGATGCCGCCACAATGGATGTGGTGGAAATGGTTTTAGTTGGTCGAGTTAACAAAGAAATTGTCGCGCTAATTAACCAAGCTGGGGGATTGGCTGTAGGACTTTGCGGTAAAGACGGTAATCTATTTACAGCCCGTCCTCAAGGTCAAGAAGGCATCGGTTTTGTGGGAGAAGTCAGTAATGTTAACATCAAGATTTTGGACACTCTCGCTAGCAATGGCTATATTCCGGTAGTGTCCAGCGTCGCCGCAGACGAGACGGGGCAAGCTTATAACATTAACGCCGATACTGTGGCTGGAGAAATCGCTGCTGCATTAGGTGCAGAAAAGTTAATTTTACTGACTGACACCAGTGGAATTTTAAAAGATTACAAAGACCAATCTACTTTGATTCCGAAAGTAGATATCCGTGAAGCCCGCGAGTTGATTGCTAATGGTATAGTCAGCGGTGGGATGATTCCCAAAGTGAGTTGTTGTGTGCGATCGCTTGCTCAAGGAGTCCGTGCAGCACACATCATCGATGGTCGCATTCCTCACGCCCTGTTACTAGAAATCTTTACTGACGTTGGGATTGGGACGATGATTCTCGGTTCGCAGTTTACCTCTTAGGAGTGCTGAGTGCTGAGTGAGGAGTGAGGAGTGAGGAGTAAAAAGTTCTTATTATCCCCTCATCTCCCTACTCTACCGAGGATAGTTAATAATAACCCGCGATCGCCCGCCGCTAAATGGTGTACGACGCCATGAATTATTGATAATTACTGGATTAACTAGGGTTGAGTCTCGAATTGTCGGATTAATCAGGGTGGAATTTCTAATATTTTGCCTTACCTGGGGATAGGAATAATCGCGGTAATGATTGCGTTGTGGCATTAGTCCCGTTGTTGGGTCTACAGGCATAGGTGTAGGAATCGGACTACCATAAATAAAGGAACCCACAGAAGGCGATGAGCGCCTGACTCCATAACCACTATCAATCACGAACGCGCGCTGCGCGGAAGCTGGAGCAACGCTTACACCCATCACTGCTAAAGTCATACCTGCTAGGAGCCAATTCAGTTGCGAATGCTTGATTTTCAACATAATTTTGCTCACCTGCATAAGATACCGGAATTTTTAATCAGAAAATAGTCGCAGCTACTTACTTAAAATTTTAGAAGTTCATCCACTTTCAGATTGCCAGCTTTTGAAAAGATTCCAAAAAGATTGCTGACATTGGCAAAATGAAAATAGTGCTAATTTTTGTATAAGACGTGAGTACAGAAAGTTTAGAAATTGCTAAAACCCGCTACCAGGCTGGGAAAGTTGCCTTTGAGAATGGGCAATACCGTGAAGCCGTAGAAAATTTAGAAAAGGCCAGCGCTCTGTTAGCTCGTAATTCTCGCCTTGGGGGCGAAGTAGAGATTCATCTAGTAACAGCTTATGAAGCGGCTGGACGCACGGATGATGCGATCGCTCTTTGCGAAAGACTCAAACGCCACGCCCATTTTGAAATTAGCAAACAAGCGCGGCAGATGCTTTATATCTTAAAAGCACCAAAGCTGAAAAGACCCAGCGAATGGATGACCGAAATCCCCGATTTAGGTGCATTAGCCGATAATGAACTCAAAATTTCTGTACCTGCTAAGTCTACTAAATCTTCTGTCCAGCAAAAGCCTAAACCTGCCGAGCCAGAATTCGTTGACCTCAGTCAGGTCAATACCAGAGATAATCGCTTTATCTGGGTGGCGTTAATTGCCATTGGTTTAACCATCTCGTACTTGGTTTGGTTAAATTTTTCGGGAACTCCTAGCTGATAACAATTTTGGATTGGGAATTAGGGACTGGGAACTAGGAAGATTTGAATGAAGATTCAGATCCAAACTGAATCTTACTCATATTTTCTTACCCAGTCCTAGAGCGATCAAAATGGTATTCCAGGAATCTCAAACAATACTAAGAAGTCAAGATTGGTTAAAAAGTTTGACTTTTGGGGAGATTTATAGTTATGAATTCTTCAATTTTCGGAAAGATGTTCTTGTGGTTAGTCAGACCGTTTAGTTTTGTGTTGGCAAATATGAAATTGCCCTTACCACTGAATGGTCGAAATCGAATGCACCGAGTCTTTCCCATGCGCAATCCTATTCTGTGGCTCGTGATATTAACATCTTTGCTACTGACTGGCTGTGTGAAGTACGATGTCGGGCTTAATTTTGACAACTCAAATAGTGGCGAACTAGTACAGCATATTAAGTTGGGAGAACGGCTAACCAGTTTTAGCGGCGATTCGGTGTACGAATGGTTAAAAAGCATAGAACGCCGCGCCCGTCAACTTGAAGGTAAAGCACAGCGAGTTTCCCAAGAAGAAATCATCGTCACAATTCCTTTTAGCAATGGTACAGAATTGCAAGAGAAGTTCAACGAATTCTTTAACTCCCGTGCGAATCAACCCTCTGAGTCTGTGCAGAGCGAATCTGGCTCAGAACTGCCGAAAATTGAATCAAATGTGCTTTTAGAGCAGAATAACTTTTTACTTTTAGTCCGAAATCGGTTGATTTATGATTTGGATTTGCGATCGCTCTCTCTAATTGCCAGTAAAGGTAATGTTCTGGCGAATGCTGGTTCAATTCTCGATTTGGAATTTAGCTTGAAGACTCCTTGGGGAGCCAAAAATATTCAATTAACTGAAACTGCAATTGAGCCAGAAAAAAATGGCAATCAATTAGTTTGGAAACTCCAGCCTGGTGAGCTAAATCACATAGAAGCTGTTTTTTGGCTTCCAAGCCCCCTTGGTATAGGTGGGTTGTTAATTATCCTGTTTGTTTCGGGAGGATTGTACTTGAGATATAATTTCATGCCAGATCCAAGAACTCAGTTTCCTCCCAAAACAGCAGCAATCCAAGAACAGTAGACTATTTATCTGTTGAATATTGTTAGCGAAGCCGATGCATTCTCCATCGGCTTTTTTTAATTTGTATATCTTAGGTTTGTTCCACGTAAATCTACTAAAAGATGTTTGCTTCGCTAAAATTTGCTCAAATCATCTTTAACAAGGATTTTTACTAAAATCAACTTTCATTATATGTTAGTAATTAACCCTTAAATAAGGATTACTTTCTTCACTACTAACCCCTCCTCGCAAATGAGAAGGGGTTAGTAGTGTAAGCAAAATTTGGAGTAGGGTGATTTTATTATGGTTTGCCGAACATAATATTATTCAAGCATGGCTTTTCTTTTTATATATTCATCCGAGTTGATTAAATTCCTCTCGAAGGCAATTTTTAAGCTATACAGCTTTTCAAAATTATTGACCCGCTTATTTATTTTAGCTTGTGTTACTTCAAATTCATCTTCATCCATAACTCCTAAGTCTTTGAGTTCCTGAAGCTTTTGTACTTCCTCTTGAACTTGTTTTTTAAGTTTTATTAATTCTTGTGCTTTCAATTGATCTGCTTGTTGTGACTTGATTTCTTTAATTGCTTCTAAAACTTGTTTCCTTTGCTCATCTAGTTCTCTTATCGGATGAAATAGAGGCATAAGAAATTCCTGAACAACAGGATCGCCTTTACGTAGATTATCAACAACTGCTTGACCTATTAAGGTAGAGTTTTTTTCAGTCTTCAGGTCAATTTCCTTAATTTTAATTTCTAACTTAGAAAGTTGTTCATTTCTTTGAACTTCTGCTGAAGTTTGAGTTGATGCTTCCGAAATACCTTCACTAATTGCCCGACCTAAGTTGCCTAAAAAATTGTTCATTATTCTGGATTGCTTATTAGATTAAAATTTGTAAAATCAGAACTTACAAAGATTTGAAAATTGTTTGTTTTTGCAATTTAAATTCTTCTTCAGAAATTTCATTTGCTTCATATTTTACCTTCAGCTCCTTTAGTAGATTAACAGCATCTTTATTAGTTTCAAAACTCGAATATTTATTATTTATTTGCCCATTGTCAACAGAAACTAATGTAGATTTTTCTTTTAGTCGCTGACGAGCTTTGTTAACTGTCATTACTTGCTCCGTTGTGATAGTTCCAGCAGTAATTAAAGAAATAAAATTGCTAATTCCTTTTGAATCTTCGCCTGATTTTGTTACTAGACTGACTAGAAAGCTTAGAGCTAAAAAGTATCCAAAAACTTTTAAGAAATTTATAACTCTATTTAGATATAACAGTCCTGCTGGAATAAAAATAAAAGTTAATACTCCAGCTAAGGCAGGATTTTTTGCTGCTAGCTCATTAGTTCTAGTTATATCTCTCTGTGTACTAATAAAAGGATTGTAAGGATTTAATTTGTTGTTGTCCAGTCGGATTGACATTTTTTATTACCTATATTCTTCAAAAAAATAAAGCTTTATCTTTAAAAATTTTATCTATTATTATTTTATAAGTAATTGATAATATTACTGAAATGTTGATTATATTAAA
>JADEXV010000157.1 GCA_015206945.1 Nostocales cyanobacterium LEGE 12452
GCATACGAGATATTAACAGTAAAGAAAAATTTTCTAGTTGAGCTAACTGTTGTAATCGGAATAAGTCGTGGCTAAAAGTATTGCTAACAAAATGCAATCTATCAAAATTATCTATCACCAGCAGCCTATTATAACCATCAGATAATTCGCTTATGATATTTTGCCAATCCTGCTGGTAGTAAAAACTGAAGCTCATAGGAATAACGTTGAATAGATGATCCACACTAAAAGGATATTCAAGATTGAGGTAAACAGACTCTAAGTTAATATCCTTGAGTAAACAGTTTTTAACAGTAAGAGTCTTACCAATATTTGGCTTGCCCCATAGGTTAATATTCTTGCCTGCATTTACCCGATCGATTAACTGATGGTAGTCTTTATAACGTAACATTATCGTCATCCTTTAAATCCAATATATCCATCAATTAAATTGACACTAAATATGCAATTTTTTGGCTATGCTTTTCTAAGCTAGTTCGGGAAAATTTGTTAGATACAATAAAATTATCTAACAGGAAATCAGGTGATTGTGAAAGTCTCAACAGCACACCATCATCACCACTACTGCGATGATAATAATGAACTACAGGTGATTGGATAACTGTCAGGTTATCGTTACGAATTGCTCGTCCTGTAACTAGCCCATCCATGATAAATTTAGCGGCCGCAGCTACATTATCACTATCTCGTGCAAAATTTTTGAGATACCAATGGAACTCAATCCAAACTTCACTATCCAAACAAAAATCACATTCTCTAACAAATTCACCAATTAAGTTTGTCCAGTACTTCTTAAGTTCAGCACTAGCTTGCCAACTCGACCGTGCTTGGTTGATAATTTCGTTCATACTAGGAGGTAAAGGCATCGTTAATTCAAATATCATCTTCCTCACCCCCTTTCAAGCTATTTAAAAATTCCTCAACAACATTTCTAAATTTCTTGTACGATCTACCATCTTGACGGGATAAATTAAATACCGCTTTGACAATTTCATCAAGTTGATAGCCCTTTTGATGCAAATTCAAAATTGAGTTTCTTGCTTCCTCGTCAAGCTGTACCTTAAAGTTAAAACTGCCCTCAAAATCAGTTTTATGCTGTTTAGTTTTAGTAACAGCAGTAGCTTTAGATTTACCTATGTCCTTACTATTGCTCTCACCATACAAACTAGCGACAAATTCATCAAAGTCTAACCCAGACTGCCAAGCTGTGTAGGGGTCGTTTTGATTTTTAGCTTCTAGGAGTAACTGCTGAAAGTATTCAGGGTCTTCATCGTCAGCTACATAAAGCGCCTGGAGTCGCAGCACCTCAGTTGTCTTGTACAAGAAGTCTCCGTATCCCAGTAAATAAACCGCACGTTTGTCTTTATCGTCCCCAAGGATAATACAACTGTCTTCAGGGCGAGTCGTAACAAAGGCTGTCTTGGCTGGAAAGTTTGAGCGAATCAATGGGTCTATCACATTTTTGTCAGGCCGCTGGGTGTATAACAATACGTGAATCCCTGCACCACCAGCTTTTGCAAGCAACTTCATCAGCGCAGTCTCAATGCGATCGCAGTACTTATCATCAGAAAGTAGATCAAAACACTCATCAATTAGACAAATCACTCGTGGCATGATGCAATCAGGTGCAAACCGCAAGTTGTACTGTGCGATCGTTTCAATACTACTGTGGCGCTCAAATTCCTGGTAACGCAATTCCATTTCTTCTACCAAGTAATCTAGCAAGTTAGCGGTAGACTCTGCATCACGCGCAACTGGGGCAACAAGATGGGGTAGCCCATCAAATTTACCAAAGGTGACGCGCTTAACATCCGAAAGCGCTAATCGAACGACGGAAGGTGGATACTGCCGCACTAAATATAAGATTGCTGCTTTCTCAAATTGTGACTTCCCACCCCGCGTCCGCCCACCACCCAAGATATGGGTTACGTTGTCGCTATAAAGTGGAATTTCAACATAGGTGCCATCTACATCAACACCACCAGGAATAGATACAGAATGAATGTCAAGTTCACTGTCAAAAGTAAAATAATCGCGGAAATAAGCAAATTGTCTATCTAATCGGGGTATGTCAAATACAACTCCTCCAGGCACTACACTCACCATTGGTGCAAATTTCAAGCCTAACTCTTCACCAAGCTGCTGCACTAAGTCATTACCGATGTCTTCTACTTTCTTGTAACTAACACCCCGTCCCAGTTTTACCCTAATACGGTTAAAAGTAGGCCCATTTTTGGCATCAATATACTTAGCATTAATATTAAAATCTTCTAACGTATCAACTAATAACTTCCCTGCCTGTAACATAGTTAAATTTTGTGAAGTACCAATCTCATTTGCACCAGTATTTCTATCTAAATATTTAGGCTCTTTTAAAATAATTGAGCCATCACCTGTAAGTTTTAAATCTAATGGCTTACCTGTAGCACGCGCAACAAGCACTGCCGTTCGGCAGCAATAGTTTTTAATGAAGTTATCTCTAGATTTATTAGCTAAATCAGTAAAATAACTAGTTTCTTTATTGCTCAAAAATAAATTATAAAGATTCTCCTGAACTACTTTATAACCAATCTGCTTGAGATAAATATTTTTGATTGCTTCAATATATTCAAATAAACATTCAATGGGTGATAGATTAACTATCCCAATCATTTTTTGATATACGTTATTTTGCTCCCACTGTGATGGCATTCGATTGAGATGAATATACTCAAGTGCATAACGTACAAATTCATATTGGTTTAAAGTACAGTGTTCTGCACATATTGATAATATTTCTTCATCGTTTGTACCTGCAATTACTGATTCGTATATTACCTGAAATAAAAATTCTAAATTAAATTCTATAACCTGACGTGATAATTTTGCTCTAAAGTCAATCTGCTTTAAAACAGTTTCAGCATAAGAAACCATTACGTCAGGTAAAGCTTCCCGTATATTCTCTATAATATCTTCATTGCCCAAACCATCTTGTTTTGCCTGCACAATTGCAGTCAAAAGCTGTTGTTTTTGAACTTCAATATTACCATTAGTGTTATTGTATGGTAATAACATCACTGATTTTTACCTCCTAGAAATTTCAAATTTTTGTAATTGCTGCTGATAGTAAATTCTCAACTGCGCTAAAGATTTTGGGTTTTGATTGTACGAGTTGCAAATAAGACTGGCCCATACCCTACCTACTTTGCATATCGCAGTATCAAACCTTCCTGCTTCAACATCACTTAAGGCATTATTACGACGAATATATTCAATTGCCATCTTGTCCTGAGAAGCTGGACTAAAATCCTTCAAGTTTAACTTGGGCTGAAGATCATACCAACTTTTATCCAACATTTGATAAGCACCAGCCGCAGTTGAACAAACATTTTTGCCATTAATAGGAGCGCACTGTTTCTTTAACGGGTGTGTAGAAAAATTATTAAAAGTTCCGTTAAATACTAATTTGTGATAACTTTCTGGCTCACTGGTTCCTGTTTCTGCCCAACGAATTGTCGCTAAAAAAGCACTCAACCGTGGTGAGTAATCACTTGTTCTAACTCTTCCTTTTAAACTACTGGATGATGTTGGAGCAACACTAGTGCTTTGAGAAATTGAAAAATAAATGCCCAAAGTAATTAAGGAAGCAGTGGACAAATGAATGGGTTGAAAACGTAATATAAATTGACGGCGAGTATTCTGCATTAACTCAACTAAACTATCAACAATAAACCCAAATTGCCAACTATCAATTGCCTTACCAAAACTATGCATATAACATGATGGCAACTGACATGGCAGTGAAGCTACTCCTTGACACTCCCTGCTCTAAAGAGAAAGGGATTCTTGGTTCAGTGACTCGCCGTTAGACAAGTGGTTTAAACCAATTCCCCAAGAGGGCAAATCTCCCCAAGCGTAATTTCCCGTGTGCCCCACGGTACTTAATCCTAGGTTCAGGATATTTATACTGGCGTTGACATCTCTGTCTTCTACATATCCGCAATGTGTGCAAATATGGGTTCTAGTAGATAGAGATTTATTCACTTTCTTGCCGCAGTTAGAGCAATTTTGGCTTGTGTTGTGAGGAGAGACAGCAACCGTTACCTTCCCATATTTATGACCAAAATACTCTACCCAACTGCGGAAAGTTGACCAACCAGCATCACTGATTGATTTAGCTAGATGTCGGTTCTTGACCATGCCTTTCACATTTAAATCTTCATAGGCTACCAAATCATTAGATTGGATGACGGAGTAAGCCAATCTCTTGCAATACTCTTTTCGCTGCCTACTTACTCTTAAATGCTTACGCGCATACCTATTTCTAGCTTTGTAGTAATTATTAGACTGACGAAGCTTGGCTTTATTTTTAACTTGATTGAATTTCTTAGATTTTTTGCGATTAGCTCGATTCAACTGCTTTTCCGACTTGCGGTAAAACTGGGGCGAGGGTTCTACATTACCTCTACTATCAGCAATGAAATACTTTAATCCTAAGTCGATACCAACTACTTGATTTGTTGGCTGCGTTTTAACCTTAACATCAACATCAAGTACGAACTGAGCGTAGTAACCGTCAGCGCGACGTACTAAACGGACACGCTTAATTTGTTTAATGTCGTAGTAATTAAGATCATAAGTTCCCTTCAAATTGAGTGTTCCTATGCCTTTCTTATCTGAAAAACTAATGGCTTTACGAGTTTTAGAAAGCTTCCACCCAGAGGTTTTGTACTCCACTGAGCGGCAATTTTTCTTAAACTTTGGGAAACCCTTTTTACCATTAATCTTTTTCTTGCAGTTATCGTAAAATCGGCTAATTGCGCTCCAAGAACGTTCCGCCGCCGACTGCCGAGCCATTGAATTTAGTTGAGCAGCAAAGGGAAATTCAGCAGCTAGTATCGCACAGTATTTGCTGAGGTCATACTTGCCTACATTTTTATTATCCATCCAGTAACGTAAACATTTGTTTTGGATGAATTGACTGGTGCGAATGGCTTCGTCAATAGCACGATACTGCTTGTCTTTTCCTTTGACTTTGAACTCATAGATTATCATGGCTCAACCTGATTTATCTCGACTGATTTAAGAAAGCCAAATTTATTTGGCTATATGCTTATATGCACCGGATTTATTCAGGATTTTAGGTATCACGACTCATAACTTTCAACGGGTTGCTAAATATTCGTGTAAATAAGGACGGGGGTTCTGCGCTACACCATTAACTTGAACTTCAAAATGCAAATGCGGCCCCGTCGAAAAGCCCGTACTACCTACTGCTGCAATCATCTGTCCACGCACAACTTGTTGTCCCTGCTGTACATACAGCTGACTGGCATGACCGTACAGAGTAGATAAACTTCCCTGATGCTGAATAACAGCCGCTTTGCCATAACCACCCTTGTCGCCTGCAAAAACTACTCGGCCAGCATCAATCGCATAAATTGGCGTACCCTTCGCTGCACCAAAATCAATCCCCGCGTGAAACTTGCGATCGCCTGTAATGGGGTGTGTCCGCCAACCAAACTCTGAGGTAATAGGAGTACCAGCAGCAGTTGGAAAGACAATTCGACCATTATTTAAAACCTGATTACTACCAATAGTTTTTGGTAATATTAGACTTTGGAGAGATTTGACTAACACTTGAGATTCAATCCATCCAGAAACCTGGGGAATGACCATAGCTGCAATTACAACTGAGGTTGCGATCGCATATCTCCAATTTGCACTCGAGCTGGTATCGGCTGTCTCATTCAAACTAGTTACAGTCGAATTACTAACCTCCTTGCCACCGTCAGTTTCAAAGATTATTCGCATTGCCTCAACGCCTTTTCGCATTATCAGGAGAAACCTGCCAACAACCAATCCTTGCAGTACTCAATACTTCCTCAAAATCATTCCTAGCCACACGGCAATTAGGAGAATTTAGGTCATCCCCAGATGTTGCAGGTTCCCTTACTTGAGGGGAATAGCGTGTAGGAACAGGAGTAGAAGACATATTCACGCCAGGTGCAGCAGTGGGTACAACAGCCGACGATGAAAACTGAAGCTTTTGTACCAATGCCACGGCATTACGCCAGTTATAAAACTGCAAATATCCCGGTTGTAAAATATCTGCAATCCATACCAGCAGTACGAACCAAAAAATTGCCTTTACCGTCATTATTCCAATTGCTTAACCACAGGTAGGGCAAAAGAGGGAACTTCCTTGGGTACAACTTCAATCTTCTTCCCAGACGCATACCCCGGCCCGGTATAACTGCCATTTAGGAAAAAATTCAACAGCATTATTAACAACCACACTCCCACACCAGCTACACCCACAGGAGATTTAATTACATCAGATAAAAAATATACTGGATACCAGCCAAACCTCCAGGGGTTTTGCGGATGCAGGCGATGTGCTTTCCAAGTCTCGATGTAGGGAATCTCTATCTGAGGAACCCTCGGCTTATAGGCAGTAGGTGCATTGATATACCTAACTTCTACTGGCTGAGTCTCATAAGTAGTCATGGGAGAAACGTTAGGTTGCTGATTTACTATTCCTCCTTGTTGCTGTACCTGCTGCAACATATTTTGTAAGCGGTTTGCAGGCACAATTGCTCCACCTTCAGAATAATCAACATCAAAGTTGCGGCGCTGATTTCTGCTCATAATATGACCTCAAATTAAGTAACTAGCTGGCAGGTTTATCATTTACCTGGGAGTTAGTATCTTCCCAGAAATCTTCATCCTGAAGTTGGGCGTAAAACTCTTCTGGAGATAACATTCCAGGTTGATTTTGCACTCCATCTTCAATAAACTGACTACTATGTACTCGCCCTAATCCAGAAACACTAGAACGAGGAGAAAATTGGACTACATTCTTGGCAGAAAACTCGCTATTTAATCTCATCCCAGGAGTAGGTGAAACTGGTGAGATTAAAGAAGGTTGAATATCAGTATCAGAAACACCAACATGAAGTTGTTGATTGCCGGGATTAGGCAATTTATCAGACACTTCATCTGTTTCTTCAACTGCATTGTTATAGTCAGAAATTCCCCAGCCCAAAAAACAAGCAAACCCAGCCAGAAATATAACTGCACTCATCCAATGCACTCCTGAATTGGGAGATGGCATCATCTCAACTGTTGTGCGAGTTGAACCTTCAAGGGTAGTACGAATAGGAGTACGTTTGACTGCCGCTACAACGTTGAGCGAACACAAAGCTATGCAAATTATCGCAGCAGCAAACTTGACATACATGACATCACCCCCTCGATTTATTAACAGGCTGTTTATTAGGAACTGGCTGAGGTAATTGCTTCTTCATTTGTTGGATATACATCCGCCTTTGCTCCTCCCGTTGGTGTATTCTCTCGCGGATGTCTGCTACCTGTGCCATTTGCTCTACTGGATCTAAATACCCCCGCGCTCGTAACAGCTGCGCCTGTGCAAGAGAATATGGTTCTTGAGCATTCTTAATCTGAATTAGCATTTGATTCAGATCAACTGATGGTTGAGATTCCAAGTTTTGAGCGTAATCAATCGCCTCTAATTTACCCAAAATTAAAACAGCAGCCGCACCAGTTGATATCTTCTCCTCAACTTTCGTACCATCGGTTTTGCGGTATCCCCAGTAAAAAGTATTATTTCCAGAAGCCGCTTCTAGTAAAACATCCAGCGAGTTGAATTTAACTATCTCCAGTGCCGGCATATAGTGAAGGCGGTAAAATCCAGATTTCTCATTAGCCTGCATTCTGGATATTTCACCCCGCAATTGCTGTCCCCACAATGCCGCCGCCAACTGTCGCCAGCCTGTAAGAGTAGGCGCACCCTCGACTGAGGAGTAACTGGAAAGATGGTCTATATTGTAGTCAGTACGGGAAAGCTTTTCTAAGTACACTTCCCGAATTTGGGAAACTTGCGCCTTTACCTGCTGTACCTCCGATATTTGATTACCTGGAACCTGTTGCTTCCATCCAACCATCAATGCAACTGCCCCAATAACAGACAGCGCACTAACAGTTGAACAAACCGTCCACAGGGTAACATTTACCTTTTTCTTTCTGCGACTTGGCTGTCTATTTCGCACAGGTGTAGGAGTAAACATAATTTACCCCTCATGTATTATCAACAACCAACTGCAACTGAGGGCGCTTGTTTAACTCGCGCGCGATCGCAATTCCCGCACCACCCACAACTATCCCAGTAAGTAGTAACAGAGGATGCAAGGCAAGGGTCGCCCCCACTCCCAATAGCTGTCCTACCATCCCGGAAACACCCAGGTTCATCAACAAACCACCAGCTGTGTTAACCAAAAAGTCAAATGCTGCGCTCATACCTGCTCCCTGGCAATAATGCGACTAAAATGAGTAATTCCCTTGATGAGAGAAAAGTTGATTAGGTTTTTTGTTCGTCCCTGGTAAACCAAATTATTACTAGTGCCAGAATCAAGCCAACTAATTCACCTATCCCCACACCAATCAAAATTGGTTGAATACTCGGAATTTCCTGTCTCTCTTGAGTTGGGGGAACTGCTACCCACGTCCCAATAACAGTACCAGCTACTACCGAAAGTAAATTTATACCAACTGCCTGGGTAGATGTCTTTCTCAAGTTGAGTAAACTCTCATCCCGTATTTGATAGCAGATGGGTAGCATTTGAGCTACTATTTCTTCGGAGATTGCCCGGTTTTCGGCTGCGAGGACTTCAACTGTCTCGGCTGCGGTGTCGATGTACTGGCTAACAGTGGATGAATCTCTTCCCCCCAGTTCACTTTGCCGAAAAAATCGTTATCGATGCGCGAGTTAATTCGCTCTTGCGCTTCATCGTAACCAGCAGGAACGGAAGTATCACCTTCACCAAGTGAACTGCTGCCATGAAAAACAAATTCTTCTAGAGCAAGTGTCGAAGATTCAAGCACCACTTTATGGCGTAATTCCCCTAACTGAATACCCCTATCTGCATCTCGGTAAAGTATTCCCACAAAGCTGTCGGGTGAAGCTTGTTCTGGGTCTATGCCAAATCGCTGTTTGATGTACTCGCGCTTGTCAAACTTATGTTCGCCTACTTCTGATTTGCGATCGCGCATTGCAATCAAGTGCTGGGCAGCTTCTTCAAGGGACATACCTTCACGGGAGGCTGTCTCTTTAAGTTGAACTAATTGCTGTTCAATTGTTTCATCAAGCGTATCATTTGGCTGCAAAGCTAAATCCAACAACCGACAGCAGGTACGTACTACATCAGGCGACACCTGCAAAGTCTCTGCCACTTTGTTGATATGCTTCATTTCGCTCAATTCTCCTAATTACTGCTTGCACAATTGGGTTATTTTTTTCTTCATCAGATATATGCTTAGTCAAAAAGTCATAAAGGCTTACGTCATTGACTTTTTGCAAATAAGCATCTAAGCCACCAGCAGGAATTACCTGCTGTAAATATTCTTCACAGGTCAACCGCCGAATCTTGATAGCAACGTAGAAAACATCCGCAATCTCAACTGTTGTTGCATCAAAATATCCTCCCCGCTTTCGGGGTTTGACTATACCGGCATAGGGATACCACCGCTGTAAAGCGGCAATGGAAATCCCGTATCTTTCGGCAAGTGTTTTCTGGGTGTAGATAACGTTTTCACATATCATCAAACTCTATTCCAACTGGAAGACTTCATCAATTGAAAGGGAATTAAACTAGCACCTTGCAAAACTGTTTGTAGATTAAAAAATAATTTACAAATCATGTCAGTTTAGTACAGGTATAGCTCAACTCAAATACAACTCAATTTCAGTTCATGTCCTAATAAACTGCACACTTGCCAAGTTACATACTGCCTGGTGAGAATGCAAGCACGTTTGTATATATGAGTTAAAAAAATAGAAAAATAACTCTTTTGGTAAGAAACTGCTCTAACAGAAATATATAACGCGATGTGCTACTTAATAGTCTGTGACAATTTCATTGAACTTTTACCCATTTATCTTGCCGTATCGTGTTATGAAAATACTTGCCTTCACAATCTGATGACTGCAAAGCTTATTCTTCTTGAGAAATAGCCTGCTGCTGTTTCTTTATCGCACGCGCTATCAAAGGAGCTTTTTTTTCTAATCCTTGTAGAGTCAAATCCCCATCCAAATAAAGTTGATACCATTGTTGACGCTGGCGCAAGACTCTTTCATCATCCCGTAACCGCAACCGTTCCAAAGTAAATTCTGCCTTTTGACGTTGTTGTGGAGGAACTTTATCTGTTAATACTAATTGTAGGGAAGGAAGTAAAATTTCAAACCAATCTTCTCCCAAATCCAAAGGGTCAAGTACCTGGTCATCAAGCGTACCTTTACTACTGTTTATCCAGGCAGAAGCAAAGCGTAAATTGCTCCATTCATAAGCTAAATTGCGATAATTTTCACGGCTGCGATAATGATCTACTGTACCAACTGGTTCATACATAACGCTATAGCCACACAGATTACTAAATCCATCAGCTAAATAACTTTTGAAAGGCGACCAATAATCTCTGGTTCCTTTTTTGGGATCTGAGTTTTTTGCCAACCAAGCATTTCCTGGTTGTCGCACTTTTTTATCAAAATCAGGTGGTTCTGGAGGAGGATTAAATGGCATCATTGTAAGAATTCAGGAGTCAGGAGTCAGAATTCAGAATGGAATTAGCATACCCTGTTAGTAATTTACTAACCTCCTCAAGTTGAAGCATTAATCCTGATGTGTCACCGTAGTCAAGGTCTTTTGAAAGAATTAGATAGTAGCGGCATTCCTCTACAGAGCCTTGTGCAATGTTCATAAACCGTACTTTGTCTGTTGCTCCCTTTTTCTTGAATCCTTCCCTACGGGACGCTCCGCGAACAGATATATTTGCTGGAATAGAAATTGCTGCTCGTCTAAACTGAGAGGTAAGCCCATATATTTCCGATTTAGGGAACTGACTAGTAAATTGATATACACATAAAACAAACTTATGTGCTTTCTGCCAAACTATCAAGTCTTGGAATGTGCAAGGCTTGTTGTCTCATTTATTCTGACTCCTGACTTCTGACTCCTGAATCCTTACTTATCATCTGTGTTATACCCCTGATAATCCAGAATTTCTTTTCTCCGTTGTAACTATCCAACGGGGCCAAAATGGGTCATGTCCTGGTAAAACTCTTTGAAGTTCCTGATGAATTTGTGTTGGTATTCTCAGATTTTCTGGAAACGTATTCATATCATCATCACGCATCCAAGCCTCTGCTGCTTCAATTGCGATTTCTGCTTCTTTGGAGCGGGCTTGTTTGAGTCCAAAAATGTCTGAGGTTAACCATCCAACTATGTCCCCTTGTTTTGACCAAGGTACTTCGTCAAGGTTAACCTCTGTATCTTGTAATTTAAATAAAAATAGTTTATCTTCTTGCTCATGAAAATTTGGCTCTAAAGAAGCAAGAATAAGTGGAGAATGAGTAGTTACTAAAGCCTGTATCTTCATCCTGGGTTGTAATTCTGTCACCACAGATAAAATAGCTGGTAAAATCACCCTCTGCCAACGAGGATGCAAATGAGATTCAATTTCATCAATTAGTAAAACTATCTGATTTACTGGCTTTTGTTGTCGCAGTTCTGAAGCTTTTTTATGTTCGTACCAAGTCCACACTAGTAAATAAGCCAGTCCCAAAATACGCTTCATTCCGGCTGATGTTTGAGTAACAGGAACATTCCCGTAAGGTAGGTTAACTGTAGGAATATCGCGCACGTCTTCAATAGAAACTCGCGTTGTTTCTCCCACTTCTATCCATTCGGAAGGGTGAGGTGCAAGTTTTTTAATGACATTAGAAAAGAGTTCAAATGGATATTTATTGGGTTGATTCTGCCATGTAACCCAATCTTGAATTAGACCATTACAAATAACTTTATCTTTTGACTTTAATCCATTCCAAAGTGTATTTGGATTAAAGTCAAAAGGAATATCGCGTTGGCGAGCTGGGTCAAAAATGGAAAAACTACCATCAACCCGCACATAAATAACTACCTCTTTTAATAAAGGAGGCATTTCTAAATTACGCCATTGCTGTTCAGAAAAATCAAACTGGCTCTGATACTCTCTTATATTTTTTTTATTGCTAACTACGGCTGTAATTTGTGGATTTTCACCTCTGACTCGCTGTGGGTATGCTGGTTGCTCCGCCCAATTTGTAGTCATCACCCACCAAGCAATATCGAGTAAAAAACTTTTACCTAAACCATTATCACCAGTAAATATATTGAGCCTATCGGCAAATGCGACATCAAAATGGGCAGCTGGACCAACTTGTTGGAGGTGAAGTTCTTTTAACATTTGGCTCTCATACACAAATTTATATTGATCAACTTACTTCTTGTAAATTAAAATTGGATAGCTCAATAGCAGCTAATCATTTTTAATGAATCCCTACAATATCCTTAATCAGACTGAACTTCAGTGTGTTAGTGATGGCATGACCCGACCCCTACTAGAAAATTGCGAGACTGCTTCACATATCCTGATTTTAGTCTGGCCACAACTTGGGGATTTTGATAGCCTTGAATATGCATGGTGGTTACAGCGCAAAGCTAAAAAATTGCCTCCTGAAAAAGTCGCTATTCGTGCAGTGGGAATTGGCTCACGTACCTCTGGAACAAGATTCTGTCAATATACAGGATTTTCACCGGAAAATTTATTTGTTGAACCTAATGCAGAATTACATCACCAACTTAAACTTTATTCAGGTCTGAATCTGACTCTACCTGGACTTTCTGTGTCTCATCAAGCTTGGCTAAATCTAATGTTAATGTGTGCAGGGTTTGGAAGTCCAGGAACGCTAAGAGAAGTTTTTCGGGGATACAGGGGAGATCGTCAAGCCCCTCAACTCATTGAAGATGATGAAATTATTCAAGGTACTCCTCTACCTGCTTTTAAAGGCTCGTTTTTCCGATTAGCTGGCCCAAATAGTTTTCAACGTCCTTTTGAATTAGCAACTCTCCGGCTACGTAACATGGTGGAAGTTCTAAGCAATTGGCACACTTATGTACCAAATTCTGCCTACTTAACTCAGCGTGGTGGAACTTTTTTGTTTGATAGTAAAGGCCAGTTACTTTACTCTCATCAAGATCCAGGAATTCTGGGCTTTGCTGCTAATATGAGTCAGCCTTTATCATTTTTATCCTTTATCGAAGCAAATAGCTTTACGATGGGTGATGCGTAAAGGCCCCGAATGCGCTTTGCTAAATTCGGGGGATATAAGCGAACTTTCCTGAATTTATTCATCAGTGTTCAATTGTTTGGCGTGATTAACTAATCTATGGAATGATCTTGTTGATTGCTACTTGGGACTAAATTCAATTGATTTTAATAATCCGTGAGCCTGCTAGTCGTGAAGAAATAGACGAAATGGTGAAAACTTGGGATGTATTCATTAAAATAGCAGTAGACATCGAACGCAAAATTCTTGCAGGTGGTGGCGTTCGCCATTACGAATGTGAACAAGAGTTACTCAAAGACGGTAGCAGACAACGAGATATTTGGGGTGTGGATTGGTCTGTTTTCACTCAAGAAATCGTGTTTGAGTCAATCATCAACATTCGCCCAAGCCAGAATAACCGTAGCATGATAATACAGTCTAACCAAATTCGAGAACAAGTTAGCCAAATTACCAAGCAATTGCTAGGAGGATTGTAATGCCTAACTGGAGTGCAATTGAAGCGAGTTTTTTACGTCAACCCCACGCGCAACAATTAGGAGAATTGGCAGCTAGTTTGGCACGCCTTAACTCTTGGTCACAAAAGAGTGCAATTCGTGAATTAGTTCCAATATTGTTGTCAGAAAGTTTGTTGTACGTGTCTTTAATACAAAAAAAAAATGAAATTAATAATGTTGAATTAAATCAACTCCAAGACTTATTACAAAACTGGATTAATGTTTGGGACAAATCAATGGAAATTACAGATATTGCATCTGTTGCGTCTACTTGGTCACAGCGAGTATTGGAGATGTCGGGTTTGCTCGCTTCTTAAATCGTTGAGTGCATAGTCTCAAGTAATGCGCTTGACCACTGCGATCAGCTACGCTGGGCGGTTACGCCATCGCTCCTCGGTAAATACTGCTGTATCAAGAGTTAGCAGTTGCCTCATCATCAGTGGTAGAGTATTTAGAGATATAGCAATAAAATAATTATTTTTATTTGGTAATTAATTAGATTTTGCTACGGAATTATGAGAATACTACACAGCAATTTGCTCCCAACTAGAATTCTCCTCAAGAATATTTTTTTCATCTTGAGATAGTATTTTAGGTTGCATTTGTTGTAGGTTACGCAGTACCATTTTGGTATCCTCAGCATTAAATTTATAGTACTCAGTTAAACTCCCTATGGGATGATTAAAGCTTTGATAACGGTGTTTGAAATATAATTCAATATTTCCCCTATGTTCCCAAGTTCCTAATACTTTAATAGCAGCGCTCGAATAATGAGCAAGTAAATCAATTTTTACTTCTGCTACTCGCTTGAGAACGGGTCTGGTGGTTACTCCTATTTTGTACAAAGTGCCAATATTAGTTTGTATTTCTAAAAAATATAGTGTACAGGATAGAATACGTTGAAGTTGAGCGCGATACAGCTTCAAATCAGTAAATCGATATGCTAAATCTGGGGCGTTTTTGTACTCGGCGTGTTTAAAAGCTAGCTCAAGTTTCAGCAGTTTTTTAAGTAATAGTGGCTCCTGTACATCATTGAACCGCGCAAACTCTAGCGCTCCAACAGGAATTTTACCCAAATCACTAAATTCATACTCAGGTGGGGTTAAGTATAGGTTTTTTCTTAACACTCCTGCTTTGAGTAAACCAGAAGTAATTAAGTAGGGACTAATAGGGTAATTTTTGGCTCCGTACTCCTGCCAAAGTAGTTTTAACTGTACCAAATCTTTGCCAGATAATTGAACGTTGAAATTGTCATAGAGTGGCAGAGTAGGGAATTCTCGATTAGCTATGGGACGGCAGGTTTCTTCATTATGAGCAAAATGATGCTCTTTCACCTTGCCTTTTTTACCAGTTAGACTACTATTACAGTAAGGACACTTAAGTGAAGTCTTGCCCCTGTTGATATCTTCAATCCATATCAAGATACCTTCTTCATTTACACCATATTTCAGCCACATTGCCACACCATTACTGAATAGTTAAAGTTGCTCTTACTAGTGTGCTTTAACTTTTCCAATATGTCTCTATCTTCTGGAGTAATATAATGTTGATTTTAAGAATTAATGCACCAATTAAAACCCCTCCAAGGTTGGAGAGGTAAAGTAGCTTTTCAAAGGCTGTACTGAAACTATGCTTTATTCCAAGTTGCCAATACCCATCATGTGATAAGCAATAACAGCAGTATCAAAGGGTTGCAGGTAATTGATATTTATGAGATTACTGGGTAAAGTAATTGATGTTTCACTCTTGTTAGAAGTAGCTGTTTGATTGTTAGCGATTCTAGGTAGTAAAATAGAACCAACAAGATTTGTGAAATTGAGCGGGTTAGCGAGTTTCATAGGTGATTTTGTGTTGGTTATTGAATATAATATATTTAACTGAAATAATCTAACAACTTATGCATCACACTTAATCATTTGTAGGTGCGATCACCTGACTACAAAACTAAATAGATGGGGGCGACACCGAATACCCCGCCGCAGGCATTGCTTGAAAGCAGACTGCTTCTTTTGTAGGAGCAATAAAACCAATGTGAGTTCCATTGCCAACCGTTGCAGGTTGACCGTCGAAGGGAGTTCCCACCCAAAATTCGGGATACTGTTTGCCATAGGCGATCGCCCCCGGATACTCCATAAATCGCTTACAGCCCAATGTTGGCAACACAGCATCATAGAAGGCGATCGCTCGTTCAAAATCATTAGTACCAATCGAAACGTGCGAGAGAATGCTGGGATTGTTATCCATGTCGGAATCCTCTATCAGTTGAGGTGGATGTGGATGTGCCAGAGAGCCGATCGGTGATTTGCTGCACCCGAACACAACTTGATGAAACGATTGGATTATAACAGTACTAAAGTACTAAGCCGACTTGTCTTCTTTTGCCTTTTGTTAAGTTACAAGTTCACCCTGTTAGAAGATTTTTCATTTCTTTTTCAACGGCATCATGGATGCCTGGCGCTTTAAACTGTTGTAAACCCTTAGCCGGACTGAATGTTAGGTTGAACTTCGCGCAACCGACGTTCCAGAAAACGACGCTCACTGTCATTTGTCACTAATTCTAGTGCCCGTGTATAGCTCTGGGTCGCTTCCTCTAATGCTCCAACACGCCGGAATAAATCTGCACGGGTGGCATGAAAGAGATGATAGCTGTCCAGTTCTGGAGCAAGGCTATCAATCAGTCCAAATGCGGCTTGAGGACTGTCTGCCATTGCGATCGCCACTGCTCGGTTCAAGGTAACAATGGGTGAGGGCTGCAAGCGTTCCAACACCTCATAGAGCCGCACGATCTGCGCCCAGTCTGTTTCTTCGGCGCGGGTTGCCTGACAATGGAGGGCTGCGATCGCCGCTTGCAGGGCATACACTCCGGTTCCAAAGAGCAACGCTTCTTCTACCAGAGGTAACGCCTCAGCAATCTGTAGATGGTTCCAACGACTGCGATCCTGATCTTCTAGCAAAATCAAATCGCCTGCCTCATCTAGACGCGCATTGCGCCGCGAATCGTGCAATAACATCAGCGCCACCAGTGCTGTGACTTCAGATGGGGGTTGGGGTGCCAGCAATTGCCGCATCAGTTGCCCCAAGCGAATCGCTTTGATGCAGAGGTCAGCCCGCACGATCGCATCTCCTTTGGTTGCGGCATAGCCTTCGTTGAAGATGAGATAGATGACTGTCAGGACTGCCTCTATCCGGGGAGCGAGATCAGTCGTCTCAGGTACTTTGTAAGGAATGCCTGCGTCTCGAATTTTGCGTTTAGCACGAACTAACCGCTGTGCCATTGTTGCAGTCGGTATAAGAAAGGCGCGGGCAATTTCGTCGGTTTCCAGTCCACCCAACATTCGCAGCGTCAACGCTACTTGAGTTTCCGTTGCCAGTGCCGGGTGACAGCAGGTAAAGATTAATCGCAGGCGATCGTCTCCAATTTCATCACTGTCATAGGTTGGTTCTTCAGTGGATGGAATTAAGCCAGATGCCGCATACCACTCCAGTTTTTCGGTCAGTTTCGTGCGTCGTCGGAGGTGATCGATCGCCTTGTACCGGGCAGTTCGGATAATCCAGGCACGGGGACGATCGGGAATACCGTCGCTTTCCCACTGATTCACTGCCGCTGTAAATGCTGCCTGTGCAGCTTCTTCAGCTACATCAAAATCTCCAACCAGCCGAATCAGAATAGCAACAATGCGCCCCCATTCAGTTCGATAAAGGGCAGCAATTGCTTGAGCCACATCTGTTTTTGGGATTGAAGCCATACCTTTGACAAAAAGACATAAAGAATTTTGGGCAAGGTGTCGATTTGAGCAATTGCCGTTCGACTAACTGATAAAGGGAGATAAGTTCAATTGTACTAGACAAAATTTTTGCACTCAGGTGTCGATTTGGACAATTCCCATTCGACTTAATCACAAAGGAGGCAAGCAACCAAATGAAATATTTGCTGCTGATTTATATGGACGAAAACGCCATGAGCGACACCGAGCGGGAGCATTGCTATGGGGAATCTGCCCAACTCGCCCAGGACTTGCATACTCAAGGACAATTTCTGGCGACGGCTCCACTCCATCCTGTTGCAACCGCAACCAGTGTCCAAGTCCGTGATGGCAAATCACTCGTGACCGATGGACCATTTGCCGAAACCCGCGAACAATTGGGTGGATTCTTCCTCGTTAATGCTCAGGATTTGGATGAAGCCATTGCGATCGCCACCCGCATCCCAGGTGCAAAAGTCGGCACCGTCGAAATCCGTCCTGTCATCGAAGTTGCGGGACTACCAGCACAGCCCTGACCGAAGAGGCGGAGGGGCAGTTCTTGCTGGGAGCAGGGGGAGCAATCCCTGTCCCGTTCGCGCAGCGTCTCGCAGAGAAACCGTGAAGCGGAGCGGAACATGGGTATCAAGCCCCGCCCTTCCAGGGCGTTCTTGATTGGTGGGAGTGCAAGCTCCTTCCAATCCTCCCCCCTGCTCCCTTCTCCCTTCCCCCCTGCCTCTTTTGACCGTCCTTAACCGCTTGAACTCAAGGAGAACCCTCATGCAAAACAATTCCAAAATCACTCCCTGTTTATGGTTTGACGATCAAGCCGAAGCCGCCGCTCAGTTTTATACGTCGATTTTTCGCAATTCCAAAATTGTCCACGTCAGTCGATATGGAGACGCTGGACAAGAAATTCACGGAAAACCAGCCGGAGCCGTCATGACTGTCAGCTTTGAACTTGATGGTCAGCCGTTCACAGCACTCAACGGTGGTCCGACCTTCAAATTTAACGAGGCGATTTCCTTCCAAATCTTTTGCGATACCCAGGTGGACGTGGACGATTACTGGCAAAAATTGTCTGCCGGTGGGGATGAAACCGCACAGCAATGCGGCTGGCTCAAAGACAAATACGGCGTCTCCTGGCAAATTATTCCTCGCATTCTGATTGAGTTACTCAACCACCCCGACGCGGCAACCTCTCAAAAAGTGACCACTACCATGCTGCAAATGAAGAAGATCGAGATTGATGAACTCAAGCGTGTCGCTGCTGATTAGCGGTTCCTTCAAAGTTGCGCTTTGCGCTAATCAGCACACCCAACCCAATACTTGTCGGGTTTTGAGGAAAAGGGA
>JADEXV010000158.1 GCA_015206945.1 Nostocales cyanobacterium LEGE 12452
GGACTGGCAGCTCTTAAAGACGAACTCAATTGGTTTCAAGAAAAAGCTACCCAACGACAACTGAATCTTAATATAAAAAAACAACCAACCTGTAGAGAATATTGTGAATATATGCAAAGTCTTGCAGACAAGCCTTATCCTGTACAAGCAACTGCATTTTGGGCTATTGAATTAGCCTATAACCAAGGTTGGCAACTACCAGGTAAGATGCCTGCACCTTACGACGAATTTGCACAAAGATGGGGAAATACTGATTTTACAAAATATGTAAAACTTTTGGCACAGCAAGCTGATGAGGTTTTAGAAACGGCACAGGAAGATATTCAAAAACAAGCTGAAGAATCTTTTTTAAGAGTAGCAAAATTTGAACATAATTTTTGGCAGATGGCTTTTCACACAGCACAGTGTGAATCAAAATAGTTTTCACCGGACGAGTGTGAAATACCCGTAAATTCTTCTTAATTTCCTACAGCAAAACCTAAATTTCACACCCAAAAACCAGTAATATCAGGGGTTAGGGCTTTTCAAGCGTGCCATTCAATTATGACCCAACATTGGGAATCAACTTAACCGGAACATGACCTTAGCAAGCTTGCCAAACCCTTGATAAAGGCATATTCAATTTATGCGGAATCACAAATCTCTGTTAGTTTTGATTTCAGAGAGAGGAAGTTCTCTAACCTTAATACAGATATTTACATATACATACTTAGTTTCCACATGAAATAGTCAGCAAATTATATAGACAATAAACTGGAGATAATACACTGCATATCAAATCTTGCCACTGTTGTAAATGACTATACTTGCTTTTTTATATTGGCGAGTTTTATACTGTGCGATAATGCTGGACGCGATCGCTCATGGGAGACACGGCAACACCGTTGTCGTCTTTTGCAAGTGGTATTAGATTTAAGATGGGGAAATATACTTCTTGGAAAATCAGAAAATTTGGCATCGAACTAACAAATTAAATTCGCAATCTCAAATCCCGGCGATATTTCTAGATAAAGATGGCACTTTAATTGAAAATGTACCAAACAATGTTGATCCGCAATTAATCGAAATGAAAATCGGTGTTATTGAAGGATTACAAATACTTAGCAAAGCTGGATATAAATTAATTGTGATTACTAACCAGTCGGGAGTAGCACGGGATTATTTTCCAGAATCTGCCTTGATGGGAGTGGAAGCACGATTGAATGAAATATTAGAAAAAGCGGATCTATCGCTAGATGGGTTCTACTACTGTCCCCATCATCCAAATGGTGTAATATTTGAGTATGCAATTGCTTGCGATTGCCGTAAACCTAAACCAGGCTTGATTTTACGTGCAGCTAGCGAACAAAATATAGATTTAGCAAATTCTTGGTTTATTGGCGATAATCTCAGTGATGTAGAAGCTGGACATAGTGCAGGGTGTAAAACGATTTTGATAGTGAAGGGTAATCAGTCTCAGCCCCAAATGTCTCGTTTAGGAATTGCTGACTATATTTTGGCTAACCTTTCAATAGCAGCACAGGTGATATGTAAGCATTCAGTATCTAACTTTTAGGATTTCTGGCATGAAGTTATAGAAATTGTACAGTGACTTTTTATTTGTTACTATGCCAAATTAATGCCATTGAGGGTGTAAAGCTTGCACTCAAAGAGCATTAAACTTAGAAGTAGCACCGGGAGCTTACAACCTATATCAACATGGCTTTGTTACAAGCCTAAAGTGGGTAAGGCTTAACTCGATGACACGAATTTGTCTCAACGTAATTTAATTGGTCACTGTACACTAGTAGCCAAACTCATTTAATCACCACATCCGCCACCACCTCCATCACCGCCGCCACCACATCCGTCACCGCCGCCGCCACCTCCGTCACCACCACTGTAAGCGCTATAAGCACCGTCACCACTGCCACGACTGCTCCTGTAACTACTGCCACTCCTTCCACGGAATATAAAAAATAGTATGAGAAGAAGAATTCCCAAAAAAATCCCGAGACTCCACGAATTTGAAGTTTGCGATTCTTGACCTTTAGCAGGGTTGATTTCTGGCTGGACTTCTTGAGTTGCTTTTTGTGCAATAAATTCTGTTTGTTTAGGTTTTTGTTCTAGTATTTGTTTAGATTCAATAGCTGTACTAAACTTTGGAGAAAATCCAAAATTTACTAAAGAGACATCATCAACAATCAAATTATAAGATGCCATACGTATTTTGAGATATTGATCAATTTTTTCTTTAGTTTATCAAACAAAATTCAATTCTGACTTTTTACTCTTAGAAAGAAAACCTCCAGGTTCAAAAATTACAGGCTAAAACAGAAGATACTCAAACTGAGTGATATGATGTGCGAATCTGTGATTTATTAAGATATTCTGCAAAAAGGGCTCGAACAAGGTTTTGAATAGGTTATTTAACAAAAATCTTAGAAAATTGCCACAAATACGCTCAATGAAGAAGTTGTGATGTCATCGCAACAAGGTAAGATCCCCTCCCTACACAAGATATTGAAAAAATTTTAATACATAAATTGGATGTGTTTTAGCTTGGTGAGTGGTGAAAACTCAAATTTAGGCAATAAAATGAATGAGTTCCCACCGTTAGCTCTGTAAATCAACATTAGCGACTGTACAAGGGCATATCTAGTTCCTACCCAATCCCGGAAAAAACTTACTCCAGACACTTTGCCCTTTAGGGGGTGAATCCCCTTGTACAACACCAAATAATCCTTGCTGTTGAGCTTGAATCTCTTGCATATTAAAAGAATGAATCGTCTGAGCTAACTCTGGATTGTCTTCTAACAATTCAGCCTCAAAGCTTAATTCCTGCTGCAACAGTTGAGCATTTCGCCGCAAGAACATCTGCTGATTGTGTCGCTGTCTGATAAGGGATTCGGTTAAGTGTAATTGTTCTTCAAAACTCAAATTGTCGTATTCGTTATACATTTTATTCAACTCCGATCAATCCAAAGTATTCTGCTGATAATTCTATCAAGTATCTCAAGGCTAAACAATCGCCGTAGTTTGTGTCTATTTGAGCAATAGTCATGAAAACTTATAGCAGATTATCAGGCATTACTTCAGTAAAACGAGAAGCTAAATTAAATGTTGAGTTTTCATCTTCTGGCTCTAGTGGCGGTGCGTCTGTCCAGACTATTAAACCTCGCTTGTCCAGTTCTGCTAAAGAAATATCATTCACAGCATCCACAACGGAGTCAGGCGCATACTTTATTAATAGCTTAATCACCAAATAACACCTCCATAAAGTAATTGATATCCCAGCCTCAATCTGGTAATAAATTCGTCAGTATTACGATTGCCCCAAACTGGGTTAGTACGGCTTTTTATCCAGTTAATTGGAGCATGACAAATTTCATTATGGCAACGGTAGCACGTAGGAAATGTTGATACTCCAATAACGTCATTCCCATAGTAAGCGTGATGGATTTCTTCACTTTTATTAGTCAAGCAAACGACACAATAATTGTGAGTTTTTCGGTGAGCGATCGCTACTTGTTTCCTATACTCTTTGGGATTACCATATCGAGCGTTCCAGTTTAATTCTCTGGGTAGCCAAGATTTTCTAGTAATAGAGTCACCCCTTTTTCGTTTAACTCTTGCCCCGTTAATTCGTACCACTTCTGTTTAATTTCCTGAAAATGCGGTCTTCTCCCTAATTCTGTTGCCCATTTTCTAATTTCTTCATACCAGTCAACCTGCTGCTGTGAGGATTGCTGATTATTTTTATAACTATTAACAGTGTCATTATTCGGCTTGGAATCTTGTTTTTGTTCCAGACCTTTGATATCAAATTCCGGGATTAGGGCAACAAAGGGATTACCACGAGTTGGAATTACTAGGGCATATCGAACTCCGGCTTTATCCAACATTTCGCAAGCCTGTCGCAAGATTTCAAGAATTTCTTTTTTGACATTCAGAAAATCCTGGGGATGGTCAAGGATATAACTCGATGTCTGCCCCATCGCAATAAAGCAAACATTTTTCAAGGACGGGCGGCTAAATCCGGTTTCTCCAGAGAGTGGGGACTGGCCCATAAATAAACCATGACCCTTTAACCCAGCAGTGAATTTGATGACATAGTTCCAAAAACCCTGTAAGTCTTTGGCGGTATCAGCATCAACCATTCCTGGAAGTCCCTTGCCACCACCAAATACAGAGTCCACCTCATCCTGTGCAAGAAATAATTCCGGGACACCCTGACATTCACCACCAACAATTGATACTCTTGCTTTCTGTTTGTCAATTTGGTCTGTGGCAAAGATGATCCAATTTCTTAATTCTTTCATGCCGTCAAACTTACGGCTAAACTTGCACAGCCATCTAGTGACATCATCCTTTGGATCGCTGCCAATCACAATTGCTGGTGTTTGAGATTTTGCAGCAATTTTGTTGATAATCACGCCTGCTAGAGTGGACTTCCCAGATTGTGTGCCACCAGAAAGGTAAAAATGGTGATTACTGCGAAGAGTCATATTTTGATTAGATGCAGCATCACATAGTTCATCAATCCAAGCACCATCAATTCTGATGTACTCAGGATAATTAGCTGCGATCGCTTGGAGAACTTTCATCGCACCCGGATTAATCACCGACTGTACCGACTCTTTATCAATGTCAGCAATATCGGGATTGGGAATACCAGCCGGCGAAGGTGATTGTTGTGCTGGTGGTTCTGGGAGTGTAACCAACCCTTGCAACTGATATTCAGCTATCCACCGGGGGCGCTCACTAACGGGCAGGCGATTCACGTAATCAGCAACTCTGCGTTTAGCTGCGATCGCAGTGGTAACATAATCATAAACAGCTTCACCTTGCAAATGCTGTTTGAGTGATTTCAGGTCAGCTTCTTCTAAAGAGCGGTATACTTTCTGTTTGCCTTCACTAATTTGGGCAGATACTCCAAATAAGCCAGCACTCAGTGTTCCAGCACCAAGTAGCATCCCGGTTGTTATTCGGTCAGTATTTAAGAAAAAAGGAGCAGATAGGCATAATACTGCACTCGCTCCTAAAGAACATAAAATACTCCGTTCGGCATGAATGACGCTACTGGCAGTTAGACGTTGTAATTCAAATCCCATTACCTCACCCCCAAGGCAACACCAGCTGCAACTAAAGTCAAGAAGACAAACAGAAATATTATTCCAGGCATCAAGCCAATGGTGAAAGTTTTGCGGTTGAAACCGAATCCTTTGACGACTAAGCCAGCAAAGTTGAATAACCCCAGAACTATGCAGCAGATGGAGATTATGCCGATAAACCAAAGAATGTACTTACTAACGGGGCTGGCAACCGATAAATAACCCATAAACATAGAAAAGCCAACCCCGCACACTGCATATCCTATATGAAAGAGCTTGATTTGCATAACCTAGAACCTGAAACTATCTCCCACTTCATCAAATGCTTTCTCGTATCCTCCAAGTTGACGCTGCTGTTCCTGGGAACCAAAGGCATGACGGATTACCGCCTCCCCATGTAATCCACTGGTTCGCTGCAAATCCTCCTCAACCTTCATGGCTTCTTGAGAATATACTAATTGGTTTTTATACATCTCTGCCAAGGATTGTAACTGTTTGAGCTTGTGCCGGGAGAACTTTGTATGTAACCACTTCTGTGCTTTTAGAGTGCCAGCTACTTCTGCTTCATCCAGAACCTGCTGTGCAGTCGTGTAAGCTGGCAATGTGTAGCGATCGCGGATTGATGAAGGTAAATTACCCTCAATTTGGGTCGCATCCCCAACTCTTAAATCCGTTGATACTACTCCATCACCTTTACCGCCAAACAAACCAGGAAGCCATTTTCCTAACATTCTCCTCTCCTCTCTAACTACTAATTAAAGAATTCAGAAGCTAGAAGTCAGGAGCCAGAATAAAGAATTGTAGTACTGAATGAATAGGCTATAAAACATTAAATTCTACCTATTCAGTTCTCCTGAATTCTGACTCCTGACTCCTGACTCCTGTGTATAACTCTCTTGCACTTGTTGAACTTGTGAGCCGATATATCGGGTTATGCCATATATGCCCATGAACGAAAACATCAATATAGTAAAAGCTGCGATCGCAGTTTGAGCCATCATTCCCCGTTGCATCAATTCCTCAATCTGTCTATTGGACTGCGATCGCACTCTCGACTCATCAATAAGTTGCTGGACGACTAGGAATTCTTCTGTTGTCAGGTTTTCTAGTGTCAGCCCTGACAGATTCAATTCCCCGTCCTTCTTCAGGTGAATATTTAATGCTTTGCGATGGGTTTGGTCTTGTTGCTCCATATATTGCCACGCCCAAAACGAGGGTCAATAGCAGCAGATTGAGTACTGCTGCTAATCCAATGAATTTATTCGGTCGCATTTGTTGGGCTAATGCCGAAAATACCCGCAACGAGTTCGTCACCGATTGCACGAAAGGAATCTACGTCAGCTTCCTCCTCCATCGCCTTAGAGACAAACTTACTCACCACGTCTTTAGGAGCATTGCGAATCGTTGATAACAATTGGTCTGCTTTATCAGTTGTGTAAGCATCAATCCCGACGTTGAGAACATCCTCCAAGGATTGAATTTCTTGGTTAGAAACCTGAGATGCGTGAGCGATCGCTCCTTGTAATGGAGGAGTGGATTTACGGCGGGGTGAGTTTTTACCCAACTTGCCATTGCCATTTTTGGACTTGCTATTGGTAGCCAGTTTCCCGGTTGCAAGTCTAAGCTCAAGAATCTGAATAGCGATCGCTTGGGCTTGTTGATCGGTCAATTTGTCGATGTCAGCGTTAACTTGGGCGCAGAGGTCAGCGATTTCTGACTCAGTGGCTTCTATATTATAGGGTTGAAGGAATTGTTGAATCTTTTCCACAATTAGCTTCCATTTATGCAAGTAATGGTGTTATTTTAGCATCCATTTATTTGATATAGCATTAAAATTAGGAAATAGGACGCTAAAAAGTATAATTATGGAATCTAATTGGCATCATAAATATGGCAGATAAACGCGACCGAAGATTTTCCGTTAACCTTCCCTTAGTTAAAGAGATACGCCTGATTCTATGGGGACATACCAGAGGAGTAAGTAAAACTCGTATGGCAGAAGCAATTTTGATTGATCGGGTTTCCAGCGATGGGAATTGGCGAGAAGTTTGTCAGGACTTAAAGCAAGAAGCGGCTATCAATCACTCTACGGTTAGTGAACTAGTTGCAGACATACTCAAAAACAACGGCTTGAAAGACGTGTTCGATATCGAAACGGTGGATTGGGAAACATTTTTAGTAGACGAATCAGTAATGCCTACGGAGGAATAAACTAAAAGGCTATGGAAAAATATCCTTTAGACTGGCTAAAAACATCTTGTGAGCAAGTCTATTGCCATCCCATAGCAGAACGTACTTGGCGCAAATGGTTAAGATTGTGCCAAGTTCCACAGTACGCTAGGGAAGTGGTAAAGGAACAAGCACTATGGTTGTTAACCTTAGCTTATTTGAAGAAACCCGATCCGAGTAAAAAAGTCACTCTATTTCAAGTTAAATTTAAACTTGCAGAAAATGAAATTGTAGAGTTTTATCTAGCAGAAGCAATTTACAACGCCTGTTACACCAATGCAATAGGTAAAGATTTACCTGAAATCATTCTAAGAGTCACAGGTAAACAAATATCTCTACGAACACTTTACCGCAGAGCGAAAAAACGGCGAGTTACTTTAAAAGCATCTCAGAAATTAACCCGCCCAGAAGTTGAGCAATGGATCGAATGGGCAACAGCTTAGATAGTTTTAATACAAGCAAAAATGGGGGGGTATAACAAATACCCCTCTTTTTATTGGGCTTTCGGTATGAGATGTCTAAAGGTCTTCCCATACAAGGCATTGGATGTCACAAATCGACCGTGCCGTGTCACTTTTCAACGTCCACAACCCCTATAATTTCGTTGCGTCACTGGGCCGCTTTTCCCAATACCCTTATATTGGTAGTGTCGCAGCCGTTTATAGTCTTAAACTCATTCACATCAATACTTTCAAGGGTTTGAAGTAATTCAGTATGCCGCTTTCCGTGCCACTTTTGTTTTTCGATTTGATTTTCGAGTAGTTAAAAATGCCTCAAATTCTGTTGGGGTCAAGAGTAGAGATGTCACAACTCAAAGCGGCACACTTGGTCAATTTTTGAGAAAAGCGGGCTTTTGGGGCTTTTTTTATTAAAGCCCGATTTTTCACACCGCCTCTAACTGTTCGCCAAGTGAAGTTGGCGGGGTAAAGGGAAAGGGGGAAGGGGTAAAGGTTTTAAATCCCTTCTCCTTTCCCCAGACCTCACCTAGCATTTTTGGGTTGGCAGACGACTTCTAAATACTGTGTCAGGTTCTCAATCTTGCGCTGGCAAAAGTCAATCTCGCCTTCTATCTCCAAACGCAATTCTTGAGCAGGTGGTAATTGAATCCCAGATTCCGAAATATACTCGACCTGTTCATCTTCGGTGCTAACTAATACCGCATACCGCCATAAACCGTCTCGTTCGGGAACCACCAAGTTTTCAAATAGACAATACTGAATCCCTACAATCATCCCCTGCTTGGTTCTCTGCCCTAACGAGTATTTTGGTGATGTCCAGTGATTGGGGATAGTGACAACTTTTGAAACTTCCATGCAATTGCTCCTATCTTTGTTTTGGCTGTGTTTGTACTACTCGCTGCTGCCTTTTCTCTACCAAAATCTGACCGATAGCTCCTCCAGTCCCCAACCCTAACATGGCTGTAGTAATCGTATACATTGTATTTCTGCCAAAAATTTGTACTCCTAAATACCCGATAGATATGGCCGCTAATGTGCTAATCAGACTTACAACAATTACTTGTGCTTGATTCTGTTTCATAATTAAAATTCCTTTGCTTGATAGAGGTTTTAAGTTGTATGATTTTGCTGTTACGCGAACGCGCCACCCCGGAACAACTTGAACTTATGTTGCAACAGCACAAGTTCTACATCAGAACCGCAGTTGATATCGAGCGTCGGGTGCTGGTTGGTGGTGGTGGTCTACACGCTGATTGTGAAGAAAAATTGCTAGATGACGGCAGTAGACAACAAGATATTTGGGCTGCCAGTTTTATGCCTTTGACTGGGAAAATGATTTTTGAATCAATGGTTAATCTTCGTCCCCGGCAAAATAGATCAATGGAGATTTTAGACCCTAAAATTAGAGAAAGGGTAGCTCAACTGATTAACGAGTTCCTAGGAAATTTATGATCGAAGTGACACCAAAGCAACAAATTTTTATGCAAGATGATGTGACTACACGTTTACGTCGTCTAGCTACACACTTGTCACAAATTCAATCTTTGTGGACTCAAGGCTCATCAGAGGATTTAATACTGGCTTTGGTTGATGAAAGCCGATACTTTATTGAGTGGACTGTACCAGATATGGTAAAGGCAGATGATATTGACCGAGCCTGTGAGTTAGTTGATTTAGTTCGTCTTCTGACTCGTTGGCTATTCCATTGGGACAATATTTGGACTGATGCTGAACAAAAGCAATCTGCATCTGCTCAAATTTCATATTGGTTACAGCGAGTTTTAGAAATATCACGTACAGAACCAGAATCAATGAGTGCTTGATCTCTATGAATTCTTCCTCTGTTTGACTAGCACCGATCTCAGGTACTGCCGACAAGCTGCTTCTCCCCGATAAATCAGAATCCGCAGCGCCTGCACTTCCTGTATCGGAGAAACACAAATCTCAGCGATGGCAGCAATCAAACTCTGCTGCTTCTGCATATAATCTTGATGCTGCTGCTCTAACACAGCAATTTTGGAGTTTAGCTGTTGTATCTGCCGTAATGCTTGCGTCAGGGACGATTCTTTATTTTGAGAGCGATTATCTAGAGTTAACGTCATTTTCTTACTCCTGTGAATTTAGATTTTTTCTATTTACTGTTGAGTTGCCTGCTCCACGTCATCAATTGCGCTTACTATTTCTCCCAAAATATTAAACGCATCATTTAGGACTACATCATTTGATGTAGAAAAGTACTCGGACGACTGAAGCCTGCGATAATCCTTACTGCTCCCCACAAGCTGCAACGTATATTGACAACCCTGTAATATAGTCCGAATCTCTGGTGTAGTTAACTTGATTTCCATTCTTGTTTCCCTCCCTAAAATTTATCTCGTTGAATACTAAAACTTGCTCCAATCAAGGCACTGCCCAAAAAGCCTGAAAAACTAACTAACATCATCCCCAAGCAGGTCTTTTTCTGTTGCTCCCAACCAGAGATGATTATGTTGGGATTATTAGTCTCGATAATCTCCATTCCCCAGCACTCCATCGCCCCTACTCCTGCAAATCCGGTAAAAAGTAGGGATACGATTGCAGTTGTTTCTATGGTGCGGTCGTTGACGCTCTGTGGTCTAAAGACACACAGATTCTCTAAGAGGTTTTGCCGTATCTCTTAGATATCCGATTGTCAGCCACTGTATACTGGGTTAAATCAAATAAACTTAACTGAATATTCAATGACTCATAGGCATGGTTCCTGGACTCCCCACCCATCGGCAGCGATATCTTCACAGGCATAACTTTCCGAGAGTCCCCCGGTAGAGTCTTTTTGATGTTTTTGGGGAAGACTAATCCCACACGTTTTACAATTGTTCGAGAAGCTTTTGTGTCAGCGTGTTGTGTGTATCCGCAGTTAGTACAGAGAAATTTTTCTCCACTGCGATTACTCTTGTCAGTATGTCTGCACTGTGGACATTCCTGACTGCTATGCTTAGGATTAACTAGGATAACTGGTTTACCAGATTTAGCAGCTAACCAAGCAATTTTGGCGAATAAATCTCCCCAAGCACAATCAAGGATAGCCTTGTTTAAACCACTCTTGCGACTAGCACCATTTCTCTTATATCCACCTTTGCCATCACGTTTTGGTTTGGCACGCTTAACCATGTTCTTGATGTTTAGGTCTTCACGTCCAACAGCATCAGCAGTTTTGACAATCTTACTGGCTGCTTGCCAATTGTAGCCGTCTCGATGTTGTGCTAATTTATGTTGTGTTCTGGCAATTCTAGCGTATGCCTTGTTTTTGTTTTGAGAACCCTGGCGCTTGCGGCTTATGGCACGTTGACGCATAGTTAAACGTCTAGATGTTTTGATGTTAGTTGTAACTCTAATATTTTCGACAAAACTACCATCTGACAAAGCTACAAGCTTATTCACACCAACATCAATCCCGACTACTGATTTGATTTGAGATATTGACTTTTCTTTCGGTAGTTCTTGGGGTATTTGAACTAACATCGATAAGAACCAGTAACCACCTGCTCTTTTAATAGTACAAGTCCTCACGGATTGAATACTGGTTAAATCTCGACTATTGTGCATTTTGACATTGCCAATCCCTGGAAGATAGACAATGGCATAATTATCTTTAATTGTCTTAAGCTTAACCTGTCCTGGTGAGTAATTGAAACTATTCAAAGTTCGTAAATAACGTGGGAATCCTTGACCATGCCGCCAAAAATTTGTAAACGCAGTGTCTAATTTTAGGATGTTCCCCTGCAAAACAACAGCACTAATGTCACTAAAATGTTTGAGTTTATGTCTTAATCTCGTTGTTACTTTTATCTGAATATTAGAAGCGCTATCCCACTTAATAACAGATGATGATGTTTTCAGGGCAATATTTAGATCAGTTGGAATAACACCATGTTTCAACACAGGGCAAGTTAGGGGACAATACCCACCATATTCGACTCTGGTTTTCAGATCGCAGTAACTACCCCAAGCATAATTAACTGGTTCATCAGCATTCTGATTATTAGTGTTGTATCCAATCTCTCGTTCTCTAAGTGCATAGTTTCTATGCTTCTTGAGAGTGATTAACCACTGCGACATTTTTGCTTGTTGAAGCTGACAGGATTTTAACTTAAAGTTCCATCGGACTAGCACCTTTGTTAACTCCTTTTTGGCGTAGAAATGTAGAATTTGACTTTTTCATGTTTTTGAAACTATGACTGTGATAAAGCCCGTCTTTGTTGTAGCTGCTTGTACTTATCCCAATTTCTGGGATTATGAGGTGATGATATTGACTCTTCAAAGTCCCAGTTCTGAGAATTGATATCGAAAAACTCAATGGCTGCGTCAAACCCACACTGTAAAAATCGGGTATATGATTCTTCAGACCAAAGAATAGACTCAACAATAGCAGTTAGTAGTTTGAGATTAGTTTCAGTTGCCGCTCCCTCAGATTGGAGCCATTCAATTGCTTCCAGCAGTTGTTTTTTAGCAGATGCCGTAGTAGATGGTGGTAATGCTGCGATGGGAATAAAGCCTGTTAGCTGTTTCATGTCTAATTTGCTCAAAAATTATCTATTTCTGCAACACTTTCATCAGTTGCAACTTTCCGTTGAGATTTGGCTTTGGTAATTTGGAATTCGTTCGCTTTAATCACAGGCATTGCTGCCTCTTTAACTGCTGCTTTTGCTTGATGATAAAGGAGTTGAACCACACCGTCCGCATCTTCTTCATCTTCCACTTGTGCCCATAAAGAACAACCTAATTCGATTGATTCGTAGTTGCCCAAGTTAAACTTTCTCGAATAGTTAATTGAGACAGTACCGATTTTCATTATTCGTTTTTGCTGCTAATTTATGTAGTGGCGACTCAAAGGTGAATCGCCCTTTTCGTGTTTAATTACCGCTTGTTACCTTGCGGCATTGCTGTCTGATTCTGTCCTTGCAGAGATGCCCTCGCTTCAGTTTGCGAAACCGGGGGTAATGCTGGTGCAGTGACAGCGTTACTAGCCCATCGCTCGTAAGTATCGTTTGTTACCCAGTGGAGTGTTGCCCCAGATTCCGCACCAGAACGAATCATCTCGGCGGCTTCGAGCGCATCCTTCTCAAAATCAGATTGAGGATTGCGATAGCTCCACTGAATAAACCAGTACGTTCCTAGTGTCCCTTCCACTTTCTGAAATTCCGCGCAGAAAATGTAGTTTTTCAGTACCGAAGCGATGGCTTGATAACAGAATTCTTTGGGATCTCCCGGCATCCCCTCTTCACACCACTGCTGGAAGGCACGATGGGCAAAGTGGTTGTACAATCCAGCAAAATTGTCTTTACTGCGGCGGTGGATCAGAAAACTAAGCAGCATCGACGCTGGTCCCTTGAATTGTTCTTTGAGTCCGCCAGCTACTGGAATCACCCACAACTCGGTAAACGGTTCGTTGGTGAAGTTTTCGTTGATAGTCAATGCACGGTCAGGGCGAGAGATTGCGATTGCAAAATCAGCCTTATTACCTTTGAGATATCCTCCTGCTTGTGCTTCTAGAATCGTCAGCTTTGGGGGACAATCGAGAAGGAATTGCCCGTATTCCTTAGCGCAATTCGCTTGCAGTTTAGGTTGGCTAGGTGGAATGAGAAAGACGCTGTTGTTGATTTTGATGGTTTCCATAATTGCGTTGTTGTTGCTAAAAATTGCGTTGATACTGGATAGTGTCCGACTTAGTTATTTATGACAATGCCAGGAATTGTTTTTAACTCGTATTTCAGCACTTCGATTTGATATAGTCGCTTTTTAATCTCTGCTTCTAGGAGTGTTTTCAATTCCTGGGGTTTGAGCAATTTAATCTCGTTCTCTAAGTGATTTTCTTCTTCAATTTTGTTCACTATTATCAACCATCTCAAAGCTGATTCTTGTACATAAATCGCTAGCTTTTACACCAATAATTCCTGGCTCAATTTCAGTAGATAATTCCTCTATGAGCGAATGAAAGCTAGGGTCTTCATCATTGATTTCAACCTCAATCAAACCTGCATTATTCGATATAACAGTTGCCCAACTTGGCAAAGCTTGAGGAATACTTGTTGCATAGAGTTTCATACTTCTGCCTCCTGATTAAACTTGACTTCAACGATTTCTTCCACACAACCCATTGCCTCACTAAAATAATGCAGAACATCGCCCAAGTGAGTTGCTGCCTCTGGGTCAATCTTCTTTTCAGCAATCAACAAAAGCCAATTTTCGTTTTGGGCAATTGCCTGAATCTTCAGATAGCATGAGTTGAATTCTTGTAGGATTTCTATGGGTAACATTGTTATATTTGTGAAACTAAGTAAAACAGTTTTATTGAGGAAGTGGGCAGCAACGCCCACCCTTTTCCTTACGCTGTAACTAAATCTTTCGCTTGTGGCACGTATCTTTTCAATCGCTCCCATTCGTCACTCGTCAGTGCATCAAATTCTTGATCAAGTAATTCCTCTTCTGTAAGTGGCTGCTCTGTAGCCGTTGTTAATATCCTTGCCACGTTCAAAAATTCATCCAACCCGACTGCTGCATCAACTGGCTCGGCATATCGAAGAGAATCGACTCCGTTAGACCAGTGCGTAATATGCTGAAATATCACCCCAATCATTGAATCAGCTTTGTAAACACGATAGTTTCTGGGGCAAGCTCCGTTAACGTAAACCAGTTTGTAACCAGAGATTTCTATGACCTCTGCGCTGGGGTCGGTTGGGGGTAACAGTATCTTGTCAAGAGACTCTTCCAACTGAGTCTGTTGAAGAGAAAATGTGGTAATCATAGTCTGTGTGCCATGATGATTTCGATTGTCTAAATTTCGTTTGTGCTGCGATTGCATTTCTTTTGATCTGCGGTCGCCTTTTTCACTTCAGGGATTTCTTACACCCCTGCATTCGCATCTGTAGCAGGTAGGAGAGTTTTCTCTTGGCAGTCACCTACTTCAAGGGAGAGGTTGCCTGGTGTACTTTGTGTGATGATCAATGCTTGTTAAGCACAAGCAATGGAATTTAGAAGCGATTGCATTTCCTTGGGGGAGCAATCGCTTTTCTCACTTCAGCAACTTACGCCGCTACTGTCGCTCGGACTCCCAACGAGGCAATCACCTGTTCTGCACTCGGAGCCACGCGATTGACTCCGTACTGTCTGGGTCTTGCGTACCAACCCTCTTCATCCCAACCAACGAAGCCAACTAACTTGCCTTGGCGATAGACTTTCGTGCTGAATACTAGATAGTCAATCTCACCGTGGTACAAACCAAAAACAGTGCAGGCTTCTTTTAACTCGGACTCCAATCGCTGATTCCTTTCCCGTGGTGTTTCTGGAAGTGTCGCTTTTACCTCTGCAACTCTTGTAGCGAACCAGTTTCGGTCGAAGGGAAGCCGTCCGCCTTCCCCAAACTGCACCCATACTGTGATTCCGCCTTCGATCCAGATTGTGCGAACGGATTCGGGTTGGACTTCGATAATCTCACCAATGATGCGGCGATCTCTGCTGGTGAGAGGGTCTTGGGTTGGGGCTACAGCTTCGGCTTGGGTTTCCAGGTGGGTGTATAGTTCTGCTTGGGCTGTGGCTTGCTCATCTCTGCAAGGGGCATCAGCAATTAGTGTTTGATTTAGCTTGAAGCTTGAGGGTGCTTGCTGTGTATACGTTGAATGCGTCATAATAATGATCTCCAATTATTTGGACAAAAAGCGATCGCTCGGTTTGCGAGACTAGAGGCGGTCGCTTTTTAATTTCGTCTTATGAATATAGTGTAATGCGTTTGCACTGCAACAGCAAGACTCGCATTACAAAAGTTTTCAATATTTTCAAGTAGAGATATACTTCGATCAATTCGCTCAAATAAATGCACTGCAATACAATACATGGAGATTATGAAACTTGATGCTCAGGTAAGTTTTCGTACTAGCAGCGAAATCAAGGCAAAAATAGAAAGCCTAGCTAGAGAAGCTGGTAAGAAACCGTCACAAATAATTAATGAACTGTTGGTAAGGGCTTTAGAGACCTCAGAACAGCCTCAAAAGCATGATGAAGTACTTAGCTTAGAAACGATGCGTCAAACGCTTTTACTTGTGGAGCAACGTATGAATAAATTGGAGCAAGAATTGGAGGGAAAATTCGCAGCCTGAGAGAAGAAAATGAATCTCTCAGGCAACAACACGATCTCGTCTTGCGAATAATGAAAGGAAGCCCGTCTCCGTCAACTGACAAGGCGGGTTGACTTTTCTTAATCTAAAATGCATTATAAATGAATACAATGCATTATAATTCAAGTAACAAAAATTTTGCGTATTTTGTTACCAAGAGGTGCTTATTAACGTTGACAGGGGGTTTGTATATCCTTGTAACAACAAGAATGAGGTTGACATACTTCTTGGTGTGCTGGCGTTATGGCAAAATCCCTTATCAAATTCTGCTTTAGCATTCAGTATTGCTTGGTGATTACTTAAAATTAATCCCCGCTAACAGCCTGGAAAACTTAGAGCGGGGATGCCCAAATGATCATCGGTTAAGACTATGGACACTCAAAGAATATCAAATTTTCTTAAACTATGCATAGCAGTCAATTACCTTATTGACCACCAAATACCTCTGCTGTATAGATACAAAAGTGTTTTTCCTGTTGAAATAGAGGCAGAACAAGAAAAAATCTTTTATCAGCTAAATGTGCTTTTTAACACCTCTCCTATCTATAAAAACAGGAGAGAAATATGCTGACACTAGACAGAGAACAAACAACAGCACTCGATTATAGTGTTGTTAACACCAGCATTCAGGAAACCTTCACCGCCATCGACCGATTTGAATGGCAAGCGGTAGATGAAATCCTCCAGATGCGAGAACAGCAGCTTTACCTGCAAGCTGGATATAAAAACTTTGAAGAATACTGCCAGCGTGAGTTATGCGTCTGGGGTGGATACCGACGAATCAACCAACTGCTAGGAGCCAAAAAGGTCATAGACGCAGTTGGCGAGTTGGGCGGACACATCAAAAATGAGCGTCAGGCTCGTCCTTTACTTCGCTTAGTCAAGGAACCAGAAAAACTAAAACAAGCTGTAGCGATTGCTCTCCAAGATAACCCCTCCCCTGGCGAATCAGATTTTGTTGCTGCTGCAAATATTGTGGTTCCTCAACTTCCACGCAAAAAGCAATCTATTCAGGAACCAATGGTTCCCAAAATTCAAGAACCAGTGGTTCCTCAAAAAGCTATAGTCACAGTTTCACAACAATCACACTCAAGGTATGGGGAAGAAGGAACCATTGAGGCAGACGCACCGAATCGCTGGCAACAGATTGTCACTTTTGCTGATGGCGAGAGGTTGTTGATCAACAATACTGATTTAGATGCCGCTAGTGTCCCATTTTCCAGAGGGCGGAACTATCCACCAGAATATACGGAAGCGATCGCTGTTATTGAAGAACGCCATAAACAGGAGTTAGAGCGACTGGAGCAGGAATTAAGAATTGGGCTACAGTCAGAAGCTACAGCCAGAGCCGAAGAACAAGTAAGTGGACAAATCCAATCCTTGCAAAATCTGTACAAACAACAGAAAGAGCAAAACATCCAGTTACAGCAACGCCTCTTGGAGATGGAGGGATTACGGAAACTAGAAATTGAAAATCAGCAACTCCAGCAACGCATTCAGGAATTAGAACACGCCGTAAAAGAACGCCCTTCTCAACAGTGGGGGAATACGATGACCCAACAGGCCACCAAGGCTTTGAACAAGCAGGTCAAGTTTGCCCTGGAGAAAACTATTGATCTGCGATCGCTAGCTGCTGAACCACCCAAGGAAAACGCCCAGGAATGCTTACGACTCATGGGCATGGCTTTGAAAAACTTAGCCAGTGCTATGAACAATACTCAAGCGTTAGAGGCTGCGGCGATAATTCTGGGGACTGAGCCAACACCAACTGCGATCGCATATCGAGCCGAGCAACTAGAAATGCTACCCCAGGCGATTAGTGACATTAGGGCAGTGCTAGCTAAACCTGGGTGTATGTGGCAGGACTATTGGGCAGTGGCGCAAGAGTACGAGGTGATTAAACAAGACTACTGGACTGAACTTTCCATCCAAGAGACTGATTTTATTACCGCACTCCAGAACGCATCCCTTCAACCGCGCACTATTGTCATCGGCTCTATCGTTGCTCATGCTGACCCTTACCGTACTTTGTATGTCGAAAGGGGTGAGGTAGTAGAGGACTTAGGCGAAGAGTTAGTGGTGGCTTGGGATCACTGGAAGGAGCAATCGAAAAAGACTGACAGATACTTTCGAGATGAATTGCGATTCTGGCAGCCTCAATAAGCTTCCAGTGTATCAGTGACTTTTTAGACAAATAAATGCAAGTACCAAGCCCCGCATCACAGTGGGGGAAATTTCCGTGCGTCAATATAAATAGGAGATTGTAAAATGACCGCAACTATTACTAAACCCAAGCTCAAAAAGACTGTCGCCGCTAAACCACAATCACCATACAAAAGACTTCATGTGATTATTCCCATACAAGATATGCTGTGGGCTTCGCAGCAAAAGCCCTCTGTTACGCAATTGTGGCAGGAGTGCTGGACGGCTGACCCTTATGGTTCCCGATGGATGCCTTTGACTTCTGCTTTGGGGTACAGTACTTTTATCTGTGCAAAGAAAATTCTAGCTGAAAGCGGGTTGTTCATTTTCAAACCCGACAAATCGATTCAGGATGGTAGGGAAACGGCTAGCTGGATGGTGAAGAATTTGCATGGCAGCCGGATGAAGGAGTTCTGGGAGAAAGCTAATTCTGCGTCACCAAAACCAAATTCTGAAAAACGAGAACCAAATGCTGAGATTTCAGATAAAGATGCTGGTTCTGAAGAAATGGGTGCTTTAAATCAAGCATCTATTTTAGGTAAAGACCAGTCAGAGCAAGGATTCCAGGAAACCTCACAAACTGTTCAGGAACACCTCACAATCTCTTCAAAAG
>JADEXV010000159.1 GCA_015206945.1 Nostocales cyanobacterium LEGE 12452
AGCTAGGATGAAAATTTCTGGCGCACAGTGGAATGTTGGGAGTGTCAACCAAATTCTTTCTGTTCGTTGTGCTTATCTGAATGGTTTACTTGCTATTTGAGTGTTTCTGCCAAAAGTGGATGCTCCCTATTGTAATCAGCACGGGTAAAGCGATTTAGCTGCATTTCAAAAAAGTCTCGATTAGCTTGTAGATGCTTGGGATTTTGGTCATCTAAAGGATATAAAAGAGCAGTTCGCAAAGCTTGAATTACCGCAGAAGTAACACAATACATTGAGCGTTGAAAACTCACTCCCAACTGAATCAACATATCTTCTTCACCCCGGCAATGTTTGCTGTAGTAATCAACAAGATATGGTGGCAAAAAATGCAACATATCTTGCATTAATAATGTGGGTGGTATGCCAGCAGTACCCACTGGAAATACATCAGCGTAAAGAATACCAAAGTGAAAGTCTTTCTGGTCTTCTGGTACTTGACGCGCTTGAGCATTATAAGATTTTGTGCCTCGGAAGGGTGCAGTGCGGTAGAAAACTGCTTCTACATAAGGTAATGCAGCTTCATATAACCACATGAAACCCTTGGATTTGGGGATAATTTCGTAGCATTCACCACGAATATAAACGTGATGGTAAATGGGACGACCTGCGATCGCAAATATACCATTAACTAAAAAGCTCATTGCCTCTGGGACGCTGCTAATGGTACCTTCATCATAGCGATCGGACATCTCAAAGAACACTGGGGCCATGACTTCCCAGAATAAGCCCAGGTTGGCGTAGTATGACATCTGGCGACACTGTTCCAAAAACATATCTGGGAACAGCTGGTAAAGTCCCAGCATTACGGGGTTTCCTTGAAAGTAAGCTTTAATTGCCCTATCAGCGTTGGCTTTGTATTCTTCAGAATCTAGGTAAGGGTCAAATTGTCCACCCATCCCTCTGTGCCACAACATCGCCCGCATACAAGCTTCCGCAAATTCCATGTTAATGCGATCGTGCAACAAGTGATGCAACAACTTCGGCATTTTGAAAGTTTCACCTTTCTCGATAAATGCCAAAAGTTCTGGATGTGCAGTAGCTTCACCGCGCCAAATTCTTAAATCGGCATCATCGCCAGCGTAATGATTATGCAGTTCTAAATACTCTTTGGGTAAGAAGTATTTAAAGAAGGGAAGCGGGTTTAAAAATTCGCGTTCGGCAATATAAAGTAGGTCACGCCAGTAGAAATCCATCGGCACAGCATAAGCTTTGTATAAACCGATGATTTGCATCAAATTTTCTGGAGTATCAGGTAACATTGCACCGCCTGCTTCTAAGCGGTGAATTACTTCGGCAAATTCATGTTTTGAAGGAGGTAATTTTATTGCTGTTTTAATTGCTGTCATATTATGGGGAATTGGGAATTGGGAATTGGGAATTGGGAACGGGGAAAAAACTGTAACCTATAACCTGTAACCTGTAACCTATTTCAGCGCGACTTCAGAGATTACGGTTTTTTCTAAAGCGGGAATTGCAGCTACCATTGTTGTAGTTGTGGATTCGCTCCAACGCACTAACCAAGTGGGCTGTACTCCCAAAAAGATGATAAAAGCTGCCAAAATTAAAGCTGGTATTTTCTCAGACCAAAGAACTTTAGGATAGTAGGCAAAGTTATCGAGTCTGCCAAAACAGGTGCGGTTGAGGAGGATGAGAAAATAAACTGCGGTTAATCCACTAGCCACTATACACAAAATGGTTGGAATGGGGAAGGCAGAGAAACTACCTTGAAAGACAATAAATTCCGCGATAAATCCTGTTAAACCGGGAATACCTGCGCTAGCCATCCCACTTAAAACTAGTAAGGCGCTAATTAGGGGTAAACCGCGTATGGGACTCATTAAACCATTGAGTTTATCTAACTCGCGAGTGCCAACTTTGGCTTCCACGACTCCCACCAAGTGGAAGAGAATTGCCAAGATGATACCGTGACTAAACATTTGGGCGACTGCACCAACGAGTGCTAAGGAAGTACTAGCAGCACCAGCTAACAAAATATAGCCCATGTGACCGACGGAACTGTATGCTACCATGCGCTTGATATCTGTTTGAGCGATCGCAATTACTGCTCCATAAATAGCGCTGATTGCTCCCCAAATTGCCAAAGTCGGTGCAACAATACTCCAAGCATCGGGAAACATACCCAACCCAAATCGCAGTAGTCCATAAGTTCCCAGCTTTGCTAACACGCCACCGAGAAGAATGGCAATTGGTGCTGAAGCCTCAACATAAGCATCGGGTAGCCAAGTATGAAAGGGAACTAAGGGAATTTTAATGCCAAAACCTAATACTATTCCTGCTAGTAAAAGGATTTGTTTGGCTGTTGACAGATTTTCTGTAGAGAATGCATCAAAAGCAAAATTGGTAGAACCACTCAGCCACACCATACCCAAGAATGTTGCCAGAATTAAGGCTCCCGAAACAGCAGTATAAATCAGGAATTTCATCCCAGCATAACCACGTTTTGCCCCTCCCCAAATGGAAATTAGCAAATAGAAGGGGATTAATTCTAGTTCGTAGAATAAGAAGAATAGCAGCAAATTCTCTGCTAAGAAAGCACCTGCAACTCCTCCAGTAACTAATAAAATCATGGAGTAGAACAGCCGAGGGCGTTCAGTTTCTTGACTACTGCTGTAAATAGCAATCCAGGTAAGCAGGCTATTTAACACCAACATCAAGATGGAAAGCCCATCAACACCTATTTGATAGCTCAAGCCAAGGGTTTCATTCCAGGGTAAATACTCTTTAAATTGCATTCCTGGATTACTGATATCAAATTTTAACAGGATAAACAGGTTCCACAAGAGAACTATTCCCGAAAAAATTAATGCTATTAACCGAATGCGATTCTTAGGTATGCTTGCAGGTAATATTGCTATGAGAATAGCAGCAAAAATCGGAAGCCAAATCAAGACACTTAACATGATAATTTTGTCCTTTGTTCTTTGTCCTTTGTCCTTTGTCCTTTGTCTTTTGCCCTTTATGACTTCCTCTTTGCCAATGACAAATGACTAATGACAAAGGACAAAAAAGCTAACTGACTACGGTAATTCTTCCAGTATCTAAATCGTAATAACCACCGACTATTTTCAGTTTTTCTGCCTTGATTAACTCAGATAAAACTGAGGATGATTTCAGTTTTTCAATTTGCGCCAAAATATTTGCTTTACAAGCATTTTCTAACTTATCTCCTGATTGATCTTTTGATTTTTCTACACTTGGTTTAATTGCTTCAAGTAAACTTCCAATTTGCCCTGGTACTTGAGCACCTTTGATTGCAGCATCTACTGCACCACATCTTTCATGTCCCATTACCATGATCACTTTCGCACCTAATACTAAGCTGCCAAATTCTAGGCTACCAATTTGCTGTGTTGTGGCAATATTACCAGCTATCCGGCAGACAAATAAATCTCCAAGTCCTTGGTCAAAAACAATCTCTGAAGGTACTCGTGAATCTGCACAACCGAGAATAGAAGCAAAGGGCTTTTGACCTTTGGCAACTTCGACTAAACGTGATTGAGTTTGGTTGGGATTGCGACGTCTTGCTTTAACAAATCTATCATTCCCATCTAATAATTCTTGCAATGCCTTATCGGGAGTAACATCATCTTCTGCTGGCGCTACTGGGGCTTTTTTTTCGGCTGCAAGTAAGTTTGAACTAAGTCCGGCTGTCAATACACCTGTACCGATCGCACCTGCACCAAACTTCAATAAACCTCTTCTGGAAAGATTGATTTGGGGATATTGTCTGCTCATGAAATTTTCCTCACAATATTAAACTGTTAACTTTTAGTAGGATAGTTACTGCTATCCAATTGTCGTTGTCGAGATTTGAAAAACCAAATTTAAAAACTGCATTCCCCAAAATGGCCAAGTTACCCACATTCCTAAAAGACTAACTCCTAGAAGAACAGTGAGTGCATAAAACTGAGTTTGCCCAGAGTTGCTGTATTTAAGACCTTCGCCACCTAATAGCGAAAATAAACCAACAAAATTCACGATACCATCGACTACAAAGCGGTCAACCATATCGGCTAGTTGGGAAATTTTGGCAACTCCAAAAATTATGGTCATTTTATAGAGTTTCGGAGTGTAAAAGTCGTATGCAAACAAGTCCTGTAAACCTTGCCAAGGGAGGCGAATTGGTTTAGGAATATTGCCTAAATAAACCAAGCCAGTGATGGTGCAACCGGAAATACTGGACCAAATTAAAAGTAGTGCGATATCTTTATTTAGAGTTGCCCAATCGGGTAAAAGTGATAAGCTTTGCAACACTAAAGGAAGATGTAGACTGACACCAAGTAAGATCATCATTGGCAGAACCATCGGCCAGTGTGCTTCAGGCGATCGCTGACTCATTTGTGTCGCTTTACCACCAAAAATTAAAGCGAACTCTCTGGTTAAACTTACGGCTGTCAAAGCATTTACTGCTATCACTACTCCGACTAACCAAGGTTGGGTTTCCCACAACCCATCTGCTAGTTTCACCAGCGCCCAAAAGCTACCCAAGGGTGGAAAACCAATTAATCCCAAAGTCCCGACGATAAAAGCGATCGCGGAAATCGGGCGACGCGTCCACAATCCGCCTAATTGGGTGACATCTTGGGTAATACTATTCCAAATAATTCCCCCAGTACTCATTACCAACAGGGCTGCGGATATAGCATGGGTAAGTACCAACAATAGCGCTGCTTCGTATTCTTGCACTCCCACGGCAATGAATACTAAACCCATGTATGCACTGACAGAATAGGATTGACAGCGTTTAAGATCGATTTGAGCGATCGCAATTAAAGAAGCACCCACGGCTGTCACTGCACCAATGGCAACCATCGCTGAGGAAGCTATGGGCGAAATGGTTAACACAGGTTGCAATTTAATTAGCACCCATGCACCACTAGCTACTACTACCGAGTTCCGCAAAATCGTACTGGGAACTGGGCCTTCCATCGCTTCATCTAGCCATAAATGCAGGGGAAATTGGGCACATTTACCCATCGGCCCAGCAATTAAAGCTAAACTTACCAGTGCCATAGTTGTCGGGTTGACGTTAGCAGTAGCCGCCCATTCAGCTAATTCTGGATAATTCCAAGTTCCAGCTAAAGGCCATAATGCCAACACGCCCATCAGCAAGAATAAGTCTCCCACGCGCTTGGTTAAAAACGCATCTCTAGCACCTGAAACTACCAACGGCTGGCTAAACCATAAGCCGACTAATAAATAGGTTCCCAGCGTCAAGACTTCCAGAATTACATAGCTGAAGAACAAATCATTACACAAAGCAAGGGCACATAATCCCGCTTCAAATAATCCTAATAAAGAATAGAAGCGTCCCCAACCCCAATCCATTTCCATGTAGCCGATGGCATAAATCTGCGCCAGCAAATTCAAGCCACTAATCACAACCAAAGCGCCGACACTCACCGAGGATATATCCAAAGCAATGGTTAAGTCTAAACCAGCCGTAGATAACCACGGAATAAATACTTCTTGGGCTGGATAATTCCAAGTTGCTTGTAAGGCGATCGCACTATGCACAAACGCCAAAAATGTCATCACCAAGTTTACATAACCCGCCGGTCTTGGCCCCGTTTTCCGAATGATCCCCGGCGACCAAGGGACGGCTAACAAGCCACCTATTAAGGCATAGCACGGGACTAGCCAAACAGTCTCTAGTAGAAACTGAGCCATCAACTCACCTCTATAATTGTCATGAAAAACTATGGGTTTTCAATCAACTCGCATTGATCTCTGTTAACCCAGCAATGTCTACGACGGACTACGCCTACGCAAAACATAGAAATTTATCTTTATTTAATGTTGTTAGAAACAGCTTACCGTTATATCTGTCAAAATGGAATTAGTTAATTAAATAAATTTGAGATAATGACTCTAATTATTTCTTATATAATCAACTATTTAAGTAAGTAATAATAGGTATTTATTCTTATTCATGCCTTGAGTCAGGGATCAATCAATAGTTATCATTAGTTTTATCAATGATCTAAATAACAAGAGACGCAATCAATCGCGTCTCTATAAATCGACTAAATATAATTTATATTTGGGTGATTTTGTCAACCGGCCAGTGAGAGATAGTAATGGCAGGTGGTGAGATAACTTGACTAATGGGGGCGGGTTTCATGTCCCGATAGTCCAAGAGTTGGACTACGATGAGGTAGGCGATCGCTAAAATGACCGAAATCGCACCTGTAAGAATAGCAATTAATTTTGAACGTTCCATCAGTATTTCCTGTAATGCAAGTTATTATGCTGTGTTTATATCCACATAATAAACTCGGCTATAGTTTCTGGGTATGAAAGATTGTTTGAAAAGTGATTGGTTACGCTGTTAACAAAATAACCAATATTGTTATGCGCTCTTTACATGAAACACGGCACTGACAGATTGCCTATACCGCAATACAGTTTAGTTAAGGACAGTTGTAGGTTGGGTAGAGCGTAAGCGTTACCCAACAAAGCCGCGAGAATTTTGGGTTTCGTTCCTCAACCCAACCTACGCACAATAAAGTTTTTAGCTCTAACTTAACCGTATTACCTTACAGCCTAATGATGTCAAAACTTTTGAAAGCCTGTGCTATTCACCGTTCTTGCGAGACATTGGTTCAATAGACTCCTGAACGTGATCTTTGCGCGACTTACTGAGGAAATGCAATAGGCATAGTTGTCCAGCCTGCGTTCTGACGCAGCAGTAAGACATCTGTGCGGTTATCATTATTGAAATCGCCTGTCAAGGAGCGAACCCCGCTAGCAGTTGCCCAACCTGCAAAATCACCAATGCTATAGTTGGTAATTTGCCAAGTGCCGTTACCGTTAGCAAATGCCACTGGCATGGTTGTCCAGCCTGGGCTTTGACGCAGCAGTGCAACATCTGTACTACCGTCATTATTGAAATCGCCTGTCAAGGGGCGAACGCCGCCAGCCGTTGCCCATCCCGCAAATTCACCAATGCTATAGTTGGTGATTTGCCAAGTGCCGTTACCGTTAGCAAATGCCACTGGCATGGTTGTCCAGCCTGCGTTCTGACGCAGTAATGCGATATCTGTACTACCGTCATTATTGAAATCGCCTGTCAAGGGGCGAACGCCGCCAGCAGTTGCCCAACCTGCAAATTCATCAATGCTATAGTTGGTGATTTGCCAAGTGCCGTTACCGTTAGCAAATGCTACTGGCATGGTTGTCCAACCTGCGCTCTGCCGCAGCAGTGCAACATCTGTGCGGCCATCATTATTGAAATCGCCTGTCAAGGGGCGAACGCCACCAGCAGTTGCCCAACTCGCAAAATCACCAATGCTATAGTTGGTGATTTGCCAAGTGCCGTTACCGTTAGCAAATGCCACTGGCATGGTTGTCCAGCCTGCGTTCTGACGCAGTAGTGCAACATCTGTACTACCGTCATTATTGAAATCGCCTGTCAGGATCTGAACGCCGCTAGTAGTTGCCCAACTCGCAAAATCATCAATGCTATAGTTGGTAATTTGCCAAGTGCCGTTACCGTTAGCAAATGCCACTGGCATGGTTGTCCAGCCTGGGCTTTGACGTAGTAGTGCGACATCTGTGCGACCATCATTATTGAAATCGCCTGTCAGGATCTGAACGCCGCCAGCAGTAGCCCAACCCGCAAATTCACCAATGCCATAGTTGGTTATGTTAAAACCATTTATATCTTCTGCGACAGCGACACTCGCCATTGCGCCTATGATTGTCGTATTTAAGAAAAATGATAAAACTACTTTGCCATAACTCATCTGAGACATAACTGACCTCCTTCAAATGGGGAAAAATAGCGAAAACACATTTTATCCCCACGCACAGCTTGAAAAGGTTTCTGTCAAAGAGTTAAAGAAATAGAATCGCTCTGGTTGAGGGGCAATGTTATCTCGCTGGATCTAAGTCAATATCTAAATAGGTATATATTTTATCAAAATTTTTTCTATATTTGGATTGAAATGAGTCAAATATTTTACAATTATTGATAGTATCATTCTCAATAAGCGTCCATTTTTCTCAGAGAGATGTACCTTCTAAACCGCAAACAAGGCAATGCGATGAAAACACAAAACGGGACTTATTGAAAAAGCATACTGAACAGGACGCTTATATTATGTTTGGATAATTGCTTACGATTAAGCTCCGAGTTGAATCCACCAATGAAAACCAGTTAACCCTTGAATCAAATCTTGCTGTTGAAGTAAAGATTGACAGCTATGGAATAAGATTTCCTCCAAATCATTGAGTGTTTCAAATGAACGAGAAAGCAATTGGTTCGTTAACCAAAGTCCACAATCTTTCCGCAGGTTGCAATTCAGGTGAATGGGAGGGTAAAGTGATACGTTTTGGCATAATTCATTTGTAGGGGTGCAAGGCCTTCATTAGTGTCAAGTTAAGATGAAATCACTGGGGTCAACTAGTATAGCTAGGGACTGGGGACTGGATGAAAAGTCTTTTTGTGTTTAGGTTTTATCCTCCTCAAATTGAAATTGAACAAAAATAATAATCGGCTGCCTTAATTCAATAAACGACACCCCGAATTCGATGAACAACTGCCCGAATTCAATAAACGACACCCCGAATTCGATGAACGGCTGCCCGAATTCAATAAACGACACCCCGAATTCGATGAACGGCTGCCCGAATTCAATAAACGACACCCCGAATTCGATGAACGGCTGCCCGAATTCGATGAATATACCTTTGACATTTGGGCTTCTGCCTTAACTTGACACCAATGAAGGCCTTGCGCCCCTACTATGGGATATTTTTTTAACTGGAAGTCCCTTATCGCGTCTAAAAAGACTAATTATCTACACCAATAACCCTTAACTCAAGCGTATTGATTTAAAATCGGGTTTCATACTCAACTAGGAGTTGATTTTCATCCCCTAAATCAGTTGAGCCTCGCATCAAAATTTCATCATTGAGTCGATAAAGCACGTTATAACGGAAAGACTCATCGCTAGAAAGAGGGCGTGATAAAGAAGCAGAGAAATTTCTATTGATGTCAAACACACCTTCTGCTGATAAATTCAGAACTGAAGCTGTCGTTGTTTCATTACTAGTGATAGGGGTGGGAAATATCCGAAATTCACTGAAACCAACAGCCTGTCCGATCGCAGTAATAGTTCCTTGTAAGCTACCTAAAATGGTAGAACTAGCGAAATTAGTCAGCCCTTGGCCTGCATCTGCTTGACCGAAAGAACCAAGAATTGAGCCACCCAGTAGAGCAACTATTTCTCCCTTGCTACGGCTAGGTTCACTCGTCAGTTCTAAATTTTCACCCAATTTACTAGCTGGCCCGTCCACCCTAGCTTGAACGCGAACGCTACGTAAAGTCCCAAAGTTGGTAGCAGAAACATCGCTGACTTCAGAAGACAATGGTGATTCCAAAGTTTGAGTGTTCCTTGCTGATGCTTCCGGTACAATCGCGGTCAGCCGGACATCCAAAGTCGGGTCAAGTCCTTGACTTGGAGTAAACTGCGCAGTGTGTTCATAGCCCCGTGCCAAGGTGAACTCAGTAGAAAATAAGCTCAGTCGTCCTCCTGTCAAACGAATGACTCCTTCAGGAAGCGGTTTGGCTAATGTACCATTAATGGTCAAGTCGCCTGTTGCGTCAAACCTCAATAGGGGCTGACTTAATGCCGCTCCTCCTGGTACAAAGCTGAGTAGGGACTGAGTTGTAACCCGAATATCTTTGCCTAAAATCAACTTTAAATCTGCAAACTCTACAGGTAAATTGGGTGGAGTTGCGGCGCTAGTGCTTGCATCTGCTGTCGCCACTGGGTTAGTGCTTGCATCCACTGTCGCCACTGGGTTAGCGCTATTCTCTGCTGTAGGTGTGACGTTAGGGTTAACCTGTTGTCTATCTAAGTTTATGACCTTAGTATTAGCCTCTGCTGTAGCTGCTGATTTTTTAGCAGTAGTAGGCGAGTTGCCAATAATTATCTGACCATCACTTAGTTGAATCTCTCCACCAATTACAGGTTTTAACGCTGTGCCGCGAATCACGACATCGCCGCCAACACCACCTTCATACAATCCTGCAAGCTTAAAGTTGAGTTTGTCTGCTATTGATAGTGTCAGGGGATTCGCTGCGGCTTGTTGAGCATCAAAAATTGGCAAGATACCTGATACAGTTACTTGCCCTTGATTGTAATTACCTTGGATATTTTCAACGCTTACGGTAGTACCATTAAATTGCACTGTTCCTGTGACATTTGTTAGGGGGTCAGATAGGGCTTCAGCACGGAAAGTTGCATTATTAAGTGTGGCGTTGCCGTTGATAATTGGTTCGTTTAAAGTACCTCGAACATTTAAATCTACTTTTCCTTGACCGTCTACCCAAGCGACTTGATTATTGGTAAGCAGATTTAACAATGCCAATCCTTCATTTTGCACATTGGCGTCGATGTTGATTTGATTGCTATCCGGTTGCACTTTGGCAAAAGGCAAAGGAGCAGGTATGTTACCTGTAATTGCGACTGGCTGTGTTCCTGTTACTAGTAAGGTACTATCAAAATTCAAGCGAGCTTTGTTGTAATCAAAGTTCACCTCTCCTGTTTGTACGGGTTGTTTATTAAGGGTCGCATTCGCTAGCGCCACTTTCCCTTGAACTCTGGGGTCTTGCAAATTACCTGCTAAAGTGGCATCAGCATTTACATTACCAGTGATATCTACGGGGTATTTTTCGATAAAAGGCTCTAAAAGTGATAGAGGTAGACTGGCTACATTCAACTTTCCAGATACTTGCTCAGTTCCTAACTGTCCTGAAAAGGCCACTAGTCCTTGATTAATCCCCACACTCAAGGGCGAAAGGGTGACGATACCATCAGCAAAAGTGCCTTGAGCAACAACTTGATTGATGGAATAATTACCCCATTGCCAGTTAGCACCTTGAAAATTAAAGCCAACGTTCAGCCCAGACCTTAACGAGCCATCGGCTGTAATTGCTCCGTTTAAAGCACCTGTTAATTCTGCAAGGCTGGGCAAAGATGGGGTTTGTTTTGTTTCTGCTTGCTGTTCTTTGGCGATCGCTGTTGTAATATTCGAGAAATATGCTAACTGTGTTTTCAAATCTGCATTGGGCAAACTGATAGGTTCAGTTGGAAGTGCTTCTGCACCAGCTAATGTTGGAGGCTGCAACCCGGTATTAAGGTCTTGAAAGTCGAAGATATTAAATGCTTGTAAAAGTCTCTGGATTTTGGCTTGGGCAAAATTAGCTTGGAATTGAAATTGCGGGTCATTCCCAGCTTGCACATTACCACTGAGAGCGATGTTGCTATCGCCAATCCGCAATAGACCATTAGCCAAGCTAGCTGTGCCATCAGCATAATTGATGCTGCCGCGAAATTCATCGGCTGCAACTCTGGCAACGCGAGGCCCTGCGATCGCCACATCTCCCGCAATGGCATAATTATTCAGATTGACAACTAAATTACCCGATAATTGCCCCCCCAGAGGTTTCAATTGATTGTTAGGTAAAAAGCCGCCAACAAGAGCGATGGGAAACTGTTGGGCGTTGACAATCAAGTTCTCTCCCTCAGTTCTACCCGTAGTAACTGCCTCATCGCGTTTAACTAAAAATGAAGTCGGACGATAATCTGCACCTAAGTTAAGCGCAATCCGATCTTGTTTTCCAGCTAATCGCAGACTTCCGCCTTGTCCCCCTTGAAAATTCACATTTCCAGTTAAAAGTGGGTCAAACGCCAAGTTACTCACATTGAAATTCCGCAGCCGGATATTGCCATTAGCTTGCGGTACATCTGGAGTACCTGTAACTTTGCCATTAAAATCAAGTCGCCCTGCTATTGCTACGTCCCCAGGAACTTTAAAGCCAGTATTTTGTAAGTTGAAATTTCGCGCCAGTACATTTAAATCAAATCCGGCGATTTGGGGTGCGCCAGTTGGGGGAGACTGAATAGCGATCGCACCATTAGCACTAAATCCTGCTGTACTTGCGTTTTCAACGATAATCTGCTGTCCATTCCACTGAAATCTTGCAGTCAGCGGTTTTGCCAGTTGCGCGACTCCTTGGGGAAGGCTGATTTGTCCGGCGGCGCGAATATCCGCAAGCTGGAAAGATTGTGTTGTACCAGCTAACTGAATATTGCTATTCAGCCGTCCTCGCAATTGTGGTGAGAAACGGCTGAGTTGAATTTGAGAAGTTTTGACAGATCCTTGCCAGCGTTGTTGTGCAAGTTGACCTGTGGCTCTGATTGTCCCACCTGCCACGTTCACAACCGCATCGGGAAAGATGATATTCTCTCCCTGTTTGGTAACAACAACTCGTCCACTAGTAGGATAGGTGGCACTAGGCGCTTGCACCCGCCCTACTGTTTGCAGATTGCTCAGAGTGCCAGAAATATCCGCATTTGCCGAAACATTCCCAATGGTGATGCCGGGTGAAGAATTGTAGGCTTTAGCGATCGCATCCCCTGGTATATTGTTTGCTTGCACATTCAATGCTACCCTCCCTTGGGGTGCAAGCTGAACTCGTCCGCTAGCTGTGACTTGCCCTCCCACCTCTGGATTTGCTTGAACGCGAGAAACATTGACATTTAACGGTGTGCCCAGAGAACCAGAAATTTTAGCGTTCGCAGATATACTACCAACATTAATCGGAGTTGAAATGCCGTAACCTTGAGCGATCGCATTTCCTGGAATACCTTGAGCTTTAATATCTACGCCTACCTGACCTTGGGGAGCCAATTGAATTTGACCATTGGCTGTGATTTGTCCACCGGCTGGCGGCATTACTTGAACATTAGAAACATCAAGTTTTAAAGGCTGTTTGCGAAGTGAGCCAGAAATTTGGGCTTTTGCTGAAACATTTCCAACTGCGATCGGGAGAGTAACGCCATAGCTGCGTGCTAGTATATCTCCTGATATACCATCAGCTTGAGCATTAAATATTACCCCATCTTTGGCTCCCAGATTAGCTTGACCGCCGCCGATAATTTGACCGCCAGCTGCGGGGACTATTTTCAGATTAGAGACAGTAAGTTGAGATGCAGTTTTGGATGCATTCAAGCGGAAATCAGTATTGATAGTTTTAAATTGAACGCGATCGACTTGAATCGGTTTTGTATTACTTACCGTACCATTGATGACTGGTTGCTCAAGTGCGCCTAGTATTTTAATATTTGCTTGAATTTCGCCACTAGCCGGGACTGACGAATTCACTTTCAATGTATCTAAGATATTTTTCGCAGTAACTGGTCTGATCTGAGCAGCAACATTAAAACCTGTTTGAGTATTAATTGTTCCATTCGCCACAATAGGAACTTTCCCAAAGTTCGTACTCAGATTATCTAAAGTAACTGTCTGACCTTGAAATAGAAATTTCCCATTAAAATTAGAAACCGGCTGAGGAATATTTGGAATTTTAGCGGTGATTTGATTAGCTGTAGCTGTTCCCGTAATTGCGATGTCTGAAAGTTTTGGTGGAATCTGAACTCCTAAGTCAGCATTTAAATACCCTGCTTGGAGAGCGATCGGTAACTGAATTAATCGAGTGATATCAGATGCTTGTAAATTTTGTGCTTGCAGTTGGAGGTTAGTTTGTTGAGCTTTTAGTTGGGTTTCGCCAACAATTTTTACAGCGCCTCCCCTAGTGAGTTGAGTATTGAAGTCATAACCGATCCTTTGATTTCGATCGGAAAATCGGGCAATACCACCAACTCGATCTAATATTACTGAGCCTTTGGGTTTAGTCGGTGCAGTGAATGGCATCAACTCTATATCGCCATCTTGAATTTGAAGTGACTGCAACTCAGTTTGAATAAAACCTTGTCCTTCCCCAGCCTTAACTTGCGCTGTCACCCAACGACCATCTTTATCCTGTTGAACGTAGACGTTGGGCTGAATTAACGTGACATTTAAAGCCAGTGTTCGGCTAAGAAGGAGTTGCAACGGCGAGAACTGCACATCTAAAGCTTTTGCTACCACCTGGTCTGCATCGGTGGCAGTTGCTGGTATTGATAGAGAGCTAAATCTCAGACTAGAAAGCGAAAAACGTTCAACGTTCCCAACTTTGACTGGACGCCCCAGTAATTGCTCAAGATTTTGCTGTACTAACGGCGCTAAATCTTTATATACATAGCTTCTAGCCCACCAAGCACCAACTATAATTCCAATTAGCAAAACCCCACCCAAAGCCAAACTGGTACGTCCTAAAAGCAGGAGCCACAGACGACGATTAGATGGTTCCTGATTGTTTTTTGATTTTGGCGATCGCGTCATCATTGTTACTAGTACCAGTAATTTTTCTGGAGTGAAGCTAGAGACAAATTAGTCAGTTGTATCAACTTGTTACAATTTATGGTTTCACAATATCAGGACTTACGCAAGAACTTTGTGGCAAGCTGCTTGTATTTTCGAGGAGAGGATGCGCCAATAAGACGCATTTGTGGTGCGTCTATGTTATTTCATGATTTTGTCTAATTCCTGAATTTATTTCGATTAATAATTTTTCACCAGACGTTAGTTTTGTTCGTTTTGAGATTTGGAAACTTTGCTGGTATTAGGAAAATTATTTAGAATATTATGTGCATTTTCAAAAGAATTGGTATAGATATTACCTTTCAGAAAGTCAGTAATATTTTATTAAATGACTTTATAATCGCTTCTGTATATATGACCCTGGTTATAAACTTTAACTTACCAGAATCTAACTTAGTATAGATGACAATGGTGATTTAGCCTCCCATTGGTTAGAAGGGTAAATGTATATACGAACACACTTACAAAATATCTATGAATAAAGCTTAGGTTTATACAAAGTTATCAAATAATTTTAACCAGGAATTTATCAAGTTAAATTTGATACTTAGTCTGTGCTATTAGACATCAACACGCCGGAAATATATCGAGAATAACTACATAATCTTGAATAGCAACACATTACTAAGGTGATTTATCACAAAGAATATACCCAGGTTGACGAGTTTCGACTTCTCTTCGAGACGCTACGCGAACGCTCAACTCTCGATCCCTTAGTTGGTTGAGCGGAGTCGAAACCAACGGCGACGGTAGATTTATTAACGGAAATTGCCTAACAAGATTCGCTACTTTGTAGAGAAGTAGCGAATCTGAGCTTTTCGATTACTATTTTGCAAACCCAATCAATCATTATCAGATGGATCGTCAATCATTTCTGGTACTAAAGCTGGATTACTTCTACGTTCTTCTGGTGATTGCTCTCGAATAACATCATCTATTCTCGCAGGGTGTTTGATTTTGTCCAATACCTCTGGACTTAATTGTGATGGCTCGCCTTCTGGATTAGACTTTTCAGCTTGACTAGGAACTGTTTCCTTATTCATAACTATTTCCCTAAACTCTAAACTTATATGCCAAGCTTAAGTTCTTCTATGGTGGGCTACACACTATCTTGGGACTTAATTTCACATAATAGTGGGTGAAAAAGGCGATCGCTTAACGAAACTGAATAAAGGCGTCAGTCGCCAGAAATCAGAATGAATTTTGAACGAAAGAGTTGATAGGGCAGCGTCTTTGGCTTTGCTCCTAAATTCTGACTTCTGAATTCTTCTTCAAGAATTGGGGTTTTCGGCTAACCCAGAAAGCAATGTCATGAAAACTTGACATTTTGTTGATTACTAAACACGTAGATCGCTCCTATTGTCATGAAAATGTGACAATAAGATCCCAGAAGGGCTGATAAATTCGTGAAACAGCCAAAAAACTCACCTCTTACCCCTTGATCCCTAGATATGCTTAGTGGTTAATATAGACTTAACAAATAGAAATCCTCCGATCCCAAAGAAATGCTGATTTTGGCATCATAAGGAATTGAAAGGATGTTGGCTCAATTTAAAAACAGATTAAAAAACTTAAAAACTGGGCAAAACCAGGAGTCAGGAATAAGAAATTCATCTGGAATGGATGAGATTTTACATAGCATTCTTTAACCAGGGGAAATCATTTACCGCTTAAACTACTGGAGGCCAAATAAATGGCAAAAGAACGCCCGCCACTAGAGGAGATGACCTTACGCCAACTACGCAAAGTTGCTAGCGAATATAGCATCTCTCGCTATAGCCGAATGCGTAAATCACAACTACTGGCATCAATACAAGAAGTCCAGCGTAGCAAAACCTTACTCAGTCCATCTCGTTCATTGGAGGCACAAGAAACCGTGGAAGCTGCAAAGTTTGAATTAGGTCAGGAAGATCGTACTGGTGGATCTTTGGCTGATGTTGATGAAGGACTGGCAGATTTGCCTTCTGGCTATGGTGAAAGCCGGATTGTATTGTTACCGCGCGATCCTCAATGGGCTTACACTTACTGGGATGTTCCCAATGAACACAAACAGGAACTGCGTCGGCAAGGCGGACAACAACTGGCACTACGGATTTATGATGTCACTGACATTGATATCGAATACCAAAGCCCACATAGCATTCAAGAATATCCCGCTGATGAACTAGCTAGAGAATGGTATCTACCAGTTCCAGTTAGCGATCGCGATTATACAATCGATATCGGCTATCGTGCTGCTGATGGTCGCTGGTTAGTACTAGCTCGTTCTAGTAGAGTACACATTCCTCCCGTCTATCCTTCTGACTGGATTGAGGATGTCTTCATCACTGTAAATTTTGAAGAAGATTTACGTGGCAAAACTCAGTACGAACTAGTTCCTCCTGCCAAGAAGGTTGCAACTACCACCAATGGTAATGTTGGTAATGCTGTGAATGGCAACCCCATCTACGACGAAATATTTGGTTTAGCAGAATCTGCCGAAGCACTGCGGGTTGCTGGTTCTATCTTTGGCTCCCAACAAGGTGCAGCGCGTCCTGAACAAGCTATTAGCTCCTACATTTTCCCATCGGGTGTAGGTCTGTGGGCAACTCCTACCGTGTCTGGCTTAACCGCTTCCGGTGCAGGTATGTCAGGTGTTGGCTTCTCGGCTTCCGCCGTACCAGTGCGTCCGCGCAAGTTCTGGTTAATTGCCGATGCTGAGTTGATAGTCTACGGTGCAACCGAACCCGATGCTACCGTAACCATTGGTGGCCGTCCAATTCAGCTAAATCCAGATGGAACATTCCGCTTCCAGATGTCCTTCCAGGATGGTTTAATTGACTACCCAATTTTGGCTGTAGCTGCTGATGGTGAGCAAACCCGCTCAATTCAGATGAAATTTAATCGTGAGACACCATCTCGGAATACTAACACCAAAGAAGAAGCTGTCTTAGAATGGTTCTCTTAAGTTTTGGCTCTGAGATTGACTCCAGACTGAGATTTTAAATTATTCCCCGCTATAGTAATTCTGTAGCGGTTTTTTTTGTATTATTATGTCCACAAAAAAATTATTTTTGTTATTTATTTTGATAATTAGTGCAAGCTTATTATCAGGTTGTCAAAAGATTGAAGCAAATTTAGTCCCAAAAGCGTCTAAAAGTTGCCCTGGCAAAGACGCCAAGTTTAGTATTGATTTTTTTAAAACCAATAATCAAGGTAAAAAAAATCCTAAAGGTATTAACAATGTAATTATTTTTAATCCCAAATCGGCAGAATTAGATTTCAAAGTTAATGTTGGTCTATCTCATAAACTTTACGCCAAAGATAGTAGAGGTAAACTGCGTAAAGAATATGTAGCAAAACAGTTTCGTGAACTCATCGCTGATGAGAATGCCAAGTTAAATGGACAGCTACCCATTGCTGCAATTAATGCGGACTATATAGATACTGAAGATAAACCCCAAGGCTTAAATATTTCTCGTGGCGTAGAGTATTCAGGAGCATTTAAAAATAAACGTTCTTCCTTTGGAATATCAGGAGGTAAACCCCAGCAGCGACAGGCTACTATTCAAGCTGGCAGAAGAAAAAACGATATTCTCAATTACAATTTAGTGGGCGGGAATGGCAGATTCTATCGTCAGGGTAAGTTTAAAGATATTTGTCAAGATTTGGGAGAATTTGCTTGTAAAAATGCAACTAATCGCTCTCTAGCAGCTATCACCAATCAAGGCTATGTAATCTTATTAGTTAATGACTTGAAAGCTAATTCCGAGATTGAATTATCTCAACTTAATCAAGAGTTACTGCCAGATATGTTTGATAATGTCTTGGAAGGTATTGCTAGCAATAACTGTTTAGGTAAGATTCAAGAAGGGATTTTATTTGATGGAGGTATGTCTCCAGGATTGTATTACAACCAGAAAACTTATGTAGAAAACCTTGGGCCGATTGGTTCAGTTTTTTTGATTTACAAAAAATAAAATAGCTATAATTCCTAAAATTATTGTGCCCCTCCACGATGCTTTGCCGGGGTGGGGTGATTAGGGTTTAATAAGTCATTAAGCGAACTCGATATCATTGGTTATTTACAAACGATCAATAACTAATGACTAATTCACGACTTATACCAATTTTTTATGAAGCTGCATATAATTCGATCCCCCCTAGCCCCCCTTAATAAGGCTACGGTGTACACACAAGTCGAAGTAAACTACTAGGGTCAGGGATTTGAGGGTGCAAGAGAGAGTGGAAAATCCAATAAGAATTCATGCTCAACGCTGGGATAGAATTGCTTTTGGCGACCCAAGGT
>JADEXV010000160.1 GCA_015206945.1 Nostocales cyanobacterium LEGE 12452
TTGGTATCTCCTTGGGCGATGCTTCCTAATTCGATTCTTCCATTCTTCGTACTGAGAATTCCTCCCTCCAATAATATATTTCCTCCTATCAAAGCTAAAGTTTTGTCGGGTTTGACTTGTAAGCTATTAGAAAACTTGTTGGCATCGAGAGGTACCCTAAAATCAGAATCTTGAATAATGCGGCCTGTACCCTGTACCTGAATCACTCCAAGATTGCTCCCAAATTGCAAACCACTAGGTACACTAATAGTCAGTATTGGCTGATTAGGGGTATTTACAGTGCTGAACTGGGAGCCATCAGCAAATTTAATGCTATTCGCTGTGCTGGCTAAAAAAGAACCACCAATATCTAACCGTGCATTTTGACCGAAAACTATTCCATTTGGATTGATCAGAAATAGGTTAGCTATGCCATTGGCACGAACTAATCCATCGATATTAGAAGCTGATGTACCAGTTACCCGACTAATAATGTTTTGAATATTTGCAGAATTGTTAAAGAAAACAATGCTGCCAGTCGAGACAGAAAAATTTTGAAAGCTGTGAAATAAGTTGTTATCTGCTTGAGTACCTCCTTCAATAATTATGGTGTTTCCTTGGACTTTTGTGACACTGTTGTTGGGCAAAGTCCCATCTTTAATTATTTGAGCTTTAGATGGGAGGATAGTTAAGCAAGAAATAAATGTTGATACTAAAACTAATCTTATAAAAATACAATAATTATTTTTCATTTTGCTAGATAATTATGTTTTAAAAACTGATTCAAAATGATTAGTTAGCTAGTAATACCTATCTTTAATATTGCAGAGTTATAGCTATAGTTGAACTATAACTATAACGGCAGTAAAAATTAATAAACAATTCACTATTAAATTAGTTTATGTTGGAGGTCTTGTGCTGGATCACCCAATGGGCGCACATTTGCAGCAAATTCCAGTAAGATACCATTCGGATCGAAAAAATAAAATGAGGAAATGAAAGTATTTTCGTCTAGTTCAGGTACATAGCCAGTTTCGACATCTGCATGATGCAAAATTGGTGTCACTTCAACTCCCTTTTCAACTAGTTTGGTTCTATAATCTTCCACCTTTTCCAAAGGAATATTAAATGCCACATGGTTCATAGAGCCATGTGCAGTGGCAATATTTCCTGTTTTGAGCCCATCTGGTCGTACAGAGGATATACCTGGTATCCCTTCTGGTGTTCGCGGAGACCAGAAGAAAGCCAAAGCATCGCCATTTCCAATATCAAAAAAAAAGTGCTTTCCGCCGCCTGGCATGTCGATAACTTTGATCAAAGAAAGTCCAAGGGTGTTGCTGTAGAAATCTAGAGTTTGTGCTATGTCTTTGCAAACCAGTGCGAGGTGATTTATACCCAGAAGTTCAAAATCTTTCATGTCAATACACCTACTATAAATTGCATATAAAAGTCTTAGTAATTTTAAGTCAATCACCCCTTAGAAGAATGATTATCTATCTTTAGAAATAAATTTCATTCATCTCAAATTTTAATTCTGCTTTTAATTAACTTTATTGAGTAAAACTTATTTCTGGAGTTTAGACTAAGTTAAGGAGCTTGCATCACGACGAAATAGTTTTTAAAGCAAATCTCGCTGTATTGTCCTCTACCGTGTCTATATTCTACTTCTATGCTTGAAAGTTATTGTCAATAGTAATTATTAGTCAGCAGTGATATTTTTAACTACAACCAGCCAACCAATTAAGTTTACATGGCACTTGTTACGTATTCAAGCCTTAGTATAGGTGTTGAAGTTACCAATATCCGGTATCTGTAGGTTGCGATCGCGGATACTGCCTTTGCTTGTAAGCTAACGCACTACAAATGTGTAAGAAATATTGATACTTTAGTTTGGCAATGCTTGGAATGCCAGCAACGTGTTTTTTGTAACTCATAGGAATTATGGAAACTCAGCTAAATCGGGAACACAGGAAACATAAGAGATAATCGTTTTTCATTGAAAGCAGTTACTTATACTATTATTGACAGCGTTGCTAATTACTGACAAAAGTAGTTTTTTGCGATCAAACTTTCTTTTATCAGAATTGCTAATTTCGGACTTTTTTAGCAAGTTAAAATCATGATTTTAATCTTGAATTTAAAATTTGAGTCTTTATCTGCTTGATATTAGATGGTTAAAAGCTAAGAAAATTTTGAGATTACGATCGCGCTCTAAGAGTTTAATAAATAGAGTTGTCGGGAAATAGTGACTAAAATCGCTGAAAGGCTTAGGGAGTCTGGGCTTCAATAATTTTAGTCAGAATTCAGTACAATTTTGAGTAGAGCCGGAGTTTTGAGTGGAGAAACCGATTGAGGCAAAGTTTGACTGCACCAAGCCGAAAACTGAAGATTACGATATTAACAGTAGGTTCAAGAGGAGACTTACAACCATACTGTGCTTTGGCTATTGGGTTAAAACGTGCGGGGCATGAAGTAACCGTAGCAACCCATGAGAACTTTGAGCCATTTGTGAGGAAGTTCGATTTAAAGTTTGCGCCTATAGCTGGAAATATTCAAGAGTTTTTGCAATCCAAACAAGGGCAGCGATTGATTGCGGGAGAAAAGTTGAAGCCAGGAGAAGGAGATAAGCTTTTGCTTCAACAGTTGGAATCAGCTTGGGGTGCGTGTCAGGGAAGTGAGGTGATTATCTACACGCCGCTAGCCAACTGGGGATATCACATTGCAGAGAAATTAGGCGTACCTTGCTTTTTTGCATCAGTTCTGCCGTTGACTCCCACAGGGATGTTTGGGTTTTTGAGATTTGCTCAAATAGCTAAAAACCCGCTAAAGAAAGCGATAAACTATGGCAGCTACTTGCTAGTAGAGTTTTTGCACTGGCAAAGATATCGTCAACTGCTCAATCACTTCAGAACGCAAACGTTGAAATTGCCGCCTTTACCATATTTGGGCAGACGCTTCAGACAGAAGACTCCGGCAAATGTATCGCAAATCCCTGTATTGTATGGATTTAGTTCACACGTAATCCCAAAACCTGATGATTGGCCGCATTGGGCCTATGTGACTGGTTTTTGGTTTATTGACCAAGCCTCCGAATACGAGCCACCCCTGGAACTAGAGGATTTTCTTGGACGAAAGCAATTACCTTTGTGTTTTGGATTTGGCAGTATGACTATGCCCAATCCAGAGTATCTCACACACTACATCGTGGAAGCTTTAAAGAAAACCCGTCAAGGCGGCATTATATTGTCAGGCTGGGGTGACGTTGGAAGAACAGTGAATGTAAAAGATTCGCTACGAGTGTTTGTGATCAAGGAAGTTCCTCATGATTGGCTTTTTCCTCAAGTGTCGGCAGTAGTACATCACGGAGGAGCTAGTACAACGGCAGCAGTGCTACGTGCAGGGACACCATCAATTACTGTACCCTTCTTTGCAGATCAGCCAGTTTGGGGTGAAAAGCTAACTCGGTTGGGAATCAGCCCGCAACCGATCCCGTACCACAAGGTATCAGAAGAAACTCTAGCGACAGCGATTGAAGTCGTGCTGCGTGATGAGAGAATGCAAGCTAAAGCTCAGGAGTTGGGTGAGAAAATTCGGGGTGAAGATGGTGTGGCGAATGCTGTTGAAGCATTTCATCGGCATTTGGGTTTGATTGGGTAATGTTACTATCTGGATGAGAAATACTAGACAATTGCTCTTGTATTATCACACCCAATAGGGTTCGGACAAGAAATTTACTCGTGTTCGCGTAGCGTCTCTGAAAAGAGAAGGCAAGCTCTTGAGCATAGGGAAGAGATATCTTAACCGAACGGTATAGAGGCAACTCCAGGTTTAGGGGGTTTTCTTTTTAAGATGTTTCATATTTGGTAGTGCTTTAAAACTGCAAAATATAAAAAGCAACGAAAACCCCAGCCTAGTTGAAGGATGGGGGTATAAATAAAAAACTCTATTTTCATGATGACACAACTCAATATTGCTACGAGTCAATTTGTCCTGGAGGTGGAATAATGAACAAACCACCATCCAGACGCAAGAAAACTACCCCTGCGGCATTTGGTGAACTAAAGCCAGCAAACGACTCTGCTCCCAAAAATACTTCTGGGCAAGATAACCCAGCCTCAGCAACTATCACTGTAACTGCTGTCGAAGTTATAGAGTTGACCCAGGAAGAACAAAGCGAACGCCTGCACTTAGAGCGTCAGGTAGAACGGGCATTTTTGTCAGCGGGTCAGGCGTTGATGGAGTTGAGAGACAGACGGCTATACCGTTCCACGCACCGAACTTTTGAGGAATACTGCCGCGAACGCTTTGGTTACAGCCGTGATGCAGCGTACTTGAAGATTTCGGCTACTGCTGTTTACGAGAATCTTCAAAAGTTTTTGCCGACCAATGGTCGGCAAATTCCAATGCCGACCAACGAACGACAATTGCGTTTTTTGGCGAAAGCCGAGTTGGAACCTTCTGTACAAGCGGATGTATGGCAGCAGGCAGTAGAGCAAGCTGGCAATAAGATTCCCTCTGGTCGCATAGTGAAAGACGTTGTGGATAGGATACGCGAAAGCACGAAAGTACCCAATCCTTACCATATTGGTGAAATATGCATTCTTCTGCCCAAAGATAACCCAGACTTGAGAGGTAAAGCGGGTTATTGGGGCGTAGTCAACCATGTTGGAGAATACAGTTGTACACTTCAGACTTGGGACGGCGACTATACCGTGAAGATTGAACACCTGAAGTTACTGGAATTGCTTGATGAAGATTGCCAATTCATGCAGCAGCTATGTATGAGGTTACGGCAGTTGCATCAAGTGGCCAGCCGTGACTCTTCTGTGGATTGGCTGTTGCAGGGGTTGGGGAAACAAGCCAAACCGTATCTGTCATCCTTGCAGGCAAAACTGCTGGCGGCTGTTGAAAGGGAGTACAACCTGGTTTGGAAGCAGCAGAAGTGACGATACAGCTAGTAAACAAGAGGTTAATCCAACAAATAGACAATGCAACAGTGCAATAAATAACTCGTTGTATGAAAGCGGTAAGCGATCGCGGAGGGTCTCCAAGAGAAGGCATACCGTTAGGCTTATCGCTTCAAGAAGAAATCTGAGTAGGGAATGAGGAGTGTCTATATTTAGCCGCCAATATTGGACAGTCTACTACGCTACGATGCCCATTACTCCGTTAGATGACGCGCCACAGCACAGTTATTACAAGTTTATCAATAATTTTCTTGGTATTGCTGGGTTAATGCGTCTAGTAAAAACAGGTATTGCTGATCCGACCCAGTTTGATCCAAATAACAAATATTGCACATATCAAGAAAATTGCATACACAGTTTTCTGCAAAGTGCCACGCACAATTATGCGATCGCACCAGACAAAATTATACAACTATATTTGCATGAAAGGTGAATGTATTACCCGGTGTTTACCCGATTAGTAAATTTTATTTTAATTTCTCCAAAGTAAATTATTTATGAATCAAGCAGATCATCTGGTAAAAATCAGTATTAAAAATATTCTTTATTTATGCCTAATATCCGCTGCATTAAACCAAGCATCGCTAGCGAAAGCATAAATCACACTCAATACTTGTCAGTTAACGGGAAAAGGGGAAAGAAAAAATCTTTACCCTTTACCCAAAACCAAATTCCAGTTTAAAATCCTTAACCGAGCAGTATTGTGAGCGTAATAGAATTTGCTCACCTCTGCTGCAATCTGAAACATGGCTTTAAATAACTCCCGTGAAAATCTCCTTTGACGCAACCTCAAAAGACAAGACCTTACGGGTAGAAACTTCAGTTATGCCGACATCCGAGACGCAAACTTCAGCAACGCTATTTTAATAGGTGCAAACTTTAGCCATGCCGAAGCAGGACTGTAACGCTGATGAGCAATTTGTTTAGTTATTGTCTCGTTTTTATTGTCGGGAGTATAGGATTTCTTTGGGCTTTCAATGATTATTTGTTTAACTACAATATAAAACTTAAGAAAAGTGTCAAATCTGAATTCCTGTTTTCCAGTCTAGTTTTTTAAAAGCGCTCGCATGGTGGCGGATATGATCTTCAATAAAACTGGCGATGAAATAATAACTGTGGTCATAGCCTTCTTGGTAACGCAAGTTTAGCGGCTGGTTAACATCTGTACAAACTTGCTTAAACACCTCTGGCAGTAATTGTTTAGCTAAAAACTTATCACAAGTCCCTTGATCGATAAGAATTGAACTGTGATAACCTACTTGCTTGACTAATTCACTAGCATCATAAGCACGCCAATTTTCTTGATTGCTGCCAAGATAACCACTAAAAGCCTTTTGACCCCAAGGACAACGCATAGGTGCAGCGATTGGTGCAAAAGCTGATACTGATTTGTAGAGTTCTGGGTTTCTCATTGCACAGACAAGTGCCCCATGTCCGCCCATTGAATGACCGAAAATGCCTTGTTTATCAGGTTGGGTGGAGAAATTTGCAGTAATTAAAGCAGGTAATTCCTGGACGATATAACTATACATTTGGTAGTTTTGACGCCACGGTTCTTCTGTAGCATCAACATAAAAACCTGCACCAGTGCCAAAGTCCCAGTCATCATCCTCACCTGCAATGCCAGTATTACGCGGACTGGTATCTGGTGCAACCAACATCAAACCGTACTCAGCGGCAAAGCGCTGCACTCCTCCCGCCTTCGCCATAAAATTCTCTTCGGTGCAAGTTAATCCAGAGAGGAAATAGAGAATCGGTACAGGATTTTGAGTTGCTTGTGGTGGTTGATAGATGCTAAAGCGCATTTGGGCGTTACAGGTGGAGGAGTGATGACTGTAGAAACCGAGTTTGCCACCAAAGCTTTTATATTCTGAAATCAGGTTGAGGTTAGCCATTAGTTATATTCTCTTTCCTGAGCGGCTGCGGAGAATGGTTATTTTAGCGTAAACTACCTAGTTATTTGGAGTAATTTGTCTGGTTTAGAATTTTCTAGTACATTACTAGCCAGTTGTGGCGTACCCCTGCGGGGAAGCAAGCTACGTGCAGCGTCTCCAAGAGTTGCGATGACCGAGCGCTGTGGGTTGGCTGTTGAGTTCTTCTACAGCGTTGGGTCAACTTAGGCGATTTGTGTCTGTTCTGTCGATATCTCATTAAAACGGCAAAACAGAGAGTTGTTATGCCAAATTGCCAGAACCGAATGGCACTAAGAAAAGCTGAAAGCTCGTCTGGGCTGGGTGTTGGGGGTAGGGTGTCGGGTGTCGGGAAAAATCAAGAAAAGTAAATATGAGTGGGGATACAAATAAATTTCTGACTCACTACACCCAACACCCGACACCCCACACCCAAAAGCCTGATATATAATGGGTTTGCCGTTATCTTAGTGCCATTCTTGCCAGAACCTTTGAACTTCAACTTTTCCTTAGAGGAAAGCTAACGAGCGATGCTTTTCAAAGTCACCCAAAAGGCGATCACTCTCCCTTCACTCATCAAATTCCATGTCTGCCAAAGAATTCCGAGAGTTAATTTTATTCCTTGAAAGTCTCTAATCACAATTCTTAGGGTGCATAAACTGATGCAAAACGAAGGCGTAAGAATTCTGCAACCTCGGCGATCGCAATTTTCGCTGATGCAATTACTCCACCCATTTGAAAGAAGCCATGTAAAACACCCGGATAGCGAGTATGGGTAACAAGACAGCCAGCATCTCGTAATCGTTGAGCGTAAGCTTCACCTTCGTCACGTTGAGCATCCAATTCAGTTGTAATGATCAGTGCAGGTGCTAGACCCGAAAGATTGGGGGCACGTAACGGAGATACATAGGGGTGTTCACGTTGGTCAAGCGCAGGCACATACATCGCAACCAGATCGAGAAAGTTTTCCCGCGATGCTCCTGGGTAGAGAGCATCTAACTCGTGCCATGAAGCGGTATCAGCTACTAAGTCAGTATTGGGGTAAATCAAAACCTGTGCGATTGGTTGATTCATGCCGCGATCTCGACACATCAAACATACAACCGTAGCCAGCAATCCACCTGCACTATCGCCTCCGACTGCAACTTTAGAGGCATCAAGTTGAAACTTTTCAGCTTGCTGAATCACCCATTGTAACGCTGCAAAACAGTCCTCTGGTGCAGCTGGAAAGGGAAACTCTGGTGCTAGCCGATACTCTACTGCTACAATGACGCAACCACTAGCATTGGCAAGTGCCCGAAGTGGGCGATCGTGGGTATCAAACCCACCACCGACAAACCCGCCCCCGTGAAAATAGATAAGTGCTGGTAACTGTAAGGTATCACTACATGACGATCGCGGTCTATACAACCGAATTGAGATAGCAGGTGTAGTAGAAAAAACCTGGTAGTCCTCAACATTTTCCACTTCTTCAACGGGCCCAGCTAGCGGAATTATCTGTCGGATGTGATCGCGGAATAATTGAACAGGGTCAGCATCAAGTGGTGGAGGCTCTACCTGTGCCTGCATTTGTTGCAGAAGGGCACGAGTATCATCTGTCATTTTGGCGAAGATGTTGTCTTTCATACAAACTATTCTAGAACTTATGAATTGTCAGAAAATTAAGATTATGCAGTTAAACCCAACTTCTGTGATAGATGTTCCAAAACGAAGTCACGAGCTACTTGAAACGATAAATTTCTTCAAATAAATCCTTGGGTTCGTACTGCTCACCTAGCAAAAATCTATTGACGCACTTCATGAGACAAATTTTCCATTGCCAAATCTAATATTTTAAAATCGGAATAATAACTCCAATACTTTATTTTAAAGGCAATTGCTCATATCTTTTACAACAAAGGTTTGAAGAGGTGATGTTATGTTAAATAATTTAGGCTTTTTAGAGTTAGCGTAACTATTTATGTAAATTTTTGTATCAGCATTCTACATTTCTGGTAATCTTAATATTTTTATGCAAATCTTTTTATATTGGCGAAGCTATTAATTAACAAGGAATAATTAACATGTATATTTTTTGGACTGGAGATGACAACAACAATACTAAAATAGCCAGCGGAACTCGGAAGATCGTCAATGGACAAACTGTATTTGTTTGGGACGAATGGTCTATGAACGGTAAAGGAGGAAATGATTATCTTGTAGGAGGTCAGAGCCAGGATATGCTGGAAGGTGGTTCTGGCAATGATACCCTGCTTGGAAGTGCTGGTAGTAATATCTTACCTTCTGGTAATGATGACCTTTATGGAGGTAGTGGAAACGATAGTCTCAATGGTGGAGGAGGGAGTGATGTGCTTTATGGGGATATAGGAAATGATACGTTAATTGGTGGTTCTGGCAATGATATACTTAATGGTGGCAAAGGTAACGATATTTTAAGAGGCGGGAGTGGTGCAGATACTTTTATCATTGGAGAAGCCACAGGAAATGGTTATGCCTTAATAGAGGACTATAGTTATAACGTCAATGACAAATTAGGATTTGTGAACGGAATTGGAAACTATACCTTGATTCAAAACGGCAATAACGTCCAGGTTTTTTTTAAAAATTCCTTAACCGATTTCGCAGCCATTATTAATAATGCAAATGTACAACAGCTTCAAACAACAGATATATTTCCTGTGGGCTAGATATATCAGCGTCCCACTATATTTAGATCCCACCCAATCCAGGAAAAAATTTACTCCAAACACTTTGTTCTTTTGACGTTGATTCTTCTGAGCCTAAAACATTCTGTAGCCCTCGCTGATTACTCTGAATCTTCCGCATATTGAGAGGAATAAAATGGGTCTTGTCCACTTTTGGTGATGATGAAAGGTTACGCGCTTTAAGGCAGAAGGCAGAAGATTTTAACACGTTTTGTTATCCTCATTGGGATTTTTGACCAAGACGGGCGATCGCAAGAAGGCTTTCTTGTGATGCAGATGTACTATAATCCAAGTAAAGCTTCAATTGTGGGAATTTTTCCGTTCTCCTTCCTTCTGCCTTCTGTCCTCTGCTTTTTGCCTTGCCCCAACCAAGATCACCAAAAGTTGCCAAGAATCTATAAATTGAGCAACCTGCTTTGAAAGCATAAAGCAAGCAACTTGCTTATCTTACGGTTACAGTGACAGTAGGAGCAGCCGCAATTTTTTATGTTCTCGTCCTCAGCAGAGATTAGCTTGATTTTATCCGCTTTTTTAGACTCTTTGACCTTCATCCCTCAAGGATGTTGCTGGTCATAATTTCTGAGTTTTTCACCCAAACATTATGGTTGTGATAAAAATCACCACGCTGTTCTAATGTAAATCCACCCAGCAATAATCCCAACCATACTTCTACCATCGGCATTTTCAACGCATGTTGCAGTTTAACTAAAGAAATCTCATCTTTGACATTTATCAGGTAGCTAGCGATCGCACTTTGCCATTTTGGCACATCTTCATCTGATGCCAGGTTGTGGACATCTTCTAAACTTCTCACCTCATCGAGCATTGCCAAAACATTCGCTTTCTCTATGGGTGCTACTACAGAATCACCCTCCTGGTTAGGATATGAAAATTGGTGTGGGCCATGTGGTTTAAAGGTTTGTGGTATTTGCGGTTCAATCAAATCATCTAAATCTAGGTGCATTGTTGTCCGCACTAGACCAGCAAAGAGATCGGTGCTAACAACTGGCCCTAAAAGACTATTGCGATCGCGGGTATCTTGCAACAGCACTTCGGCACGAGACTTAAGAATATCCGCAATTTGACTGAAGGCAAGCGCTGCGGTTAATAACTGTGCCTCCAAGGGTAAATTCTCTAGCTCGGCATCCAAACAATCCCACATAGCATCAAGGGAAGAAGTTGGTGGAGATTCAGACAACTCATCTAATACATCCCAGATGGTTAATTGGTGGTATGTGGTCATTGAAGAAATTCAGGATTTAACGGGCAGGGTCGCACTGGGCAGTAACTTGGGCTAATCTCGAACATATCCTTTTGACACTCCCCGCTTTTTAGACGCGGAGACTCTAAGCGGAAACTACGGAACAGGCTAAAACCTCGTTACTTTGTTTCTTCTTAGCTGTCACCCAGATATAGATCCGGGTGGGGGTAGTCAATGACCCCCTAGACACTCCACTTAAGTTTAAACTAAGTGTTGTGCTTACTTTGCGGATGATATTGGCTGCTCCGTTGCAATCTGCATTAATATACCAATTCTGGCTCGTGCGGAACAATCCGCGTTTTACTCTGCGACCAGAAGATTTCCACCCATCGGGTTTTTCACCGTGTTTTGGTAGTGTATCTCCATCAACAAATGATGCTGCTGAGGTGTTAGCTTCTTCTGTCTCTATAAACTCAATGCCATACTGCTGGCACAGTTGCTTAATTCGCCCTTTGAGCCTAGCAGTTGGGATTTGTACAAATTGCTGGTTGCGTTTCTTCCCTAGATTAGTCTGTTGTTTGATTCCTTGTCCCCAGCCAAACACAACCCGTCCAATTCGGTTTTTTATGCAATGGTTAATAACAATTCGTGCAGCTTTATTAATGGCATCTCTAACTTGTCTGTTACGTTTTTCAGTGATAGCAGCAAGTTTATTTGACCAAAAACCTTGAGGTTTGTTCTTTCTAATTGTTGCGAGGAGTTTGTTATACCAACGATTTAAACTTTTGAAATGCCGACCATCAATAATAAAGCTTTTGCCAAGGTTAGAAACACAGGTTAACCAGTTATTCAATCCGTGGTCAATTCCTAACACCCTGCTTTTATCTACATCTGATGCAACAGGATTAGTCTTATAGACGAACTCTACAAAAAAACAGCGATTCCTCGGTAAAATTCTTAACTCTCTAATATCCTCAAATCGCAAGTTTGAGGGCATAGGTAGAGTAAAGTAATCTAACTTAAACCATATTTTTACTAGGGAACTAAGAGGTATTCTGATTTGTCCGTCTTTTAGCCTTAATGGTTGTTTAGGATAAGTAACCAAGTTCAAACCATCTTTTCTATACTTTGGAGGACTTGGCTTGTCTGTCAATTCACCACGTTTGTACAATGTGTTAAGTTGTTTGAAAGATGCAAACGACTCATACACAGATCTGCACAACTGCTGAGAAGCCTGAGAATAGAGTGTTTGAAAATGTCGATTTGATTTCATCTGGTGGTGTAATTCAAACTTAGTTATATAGCGTTTCGCCTTAAACCAGATTTGACGAGCATAGTAAATGGTGCAGTTTGCTAACTTATTCGATTCTGAACAGATGAACTCTAAAATAGCTTTCAATTCTTGGTTTGGATGAATTAAAATTTGTTGACAACTGTACAAATTAATCACCTCTCTATTGTTATTCGCATGACTGAAAATACTAGCTAACCTACCAAATAGCTAATAATCTGCGGATCTATCGCAGCAATCCGCTTTTTAATAGAATGTGGAGGATTCTTGAAAAACCGTTTTAAATCCCGACTCTTAACTAGGTAATTTGTCGCAGAACGCCGAATAGCTTTGAGCCAGCCTCGTTTTACCCATTTAGCTACAGTACAGGGATTCAATGAAAGAGCTTGAGCAATTTGGCTACAACTATAATTGTCGAGAGTGGGACGTGCAGAATAACCCAACGCATAGAGCTTTTTATGAACAGCTAAAGTTGTGCGATGATAGCCTCGTCTTCTAAGTCTGTATGCTATCTGTTTAGGTGTGTAAGCTTCAGACATTTCATCAAGAATTTCTAACTCTTGGGGAGTCCATTTTTTCTTCATTTGTTAACCTCCAGAATTGCTGGTAGAAATATTTAGAGGGACTTGCTTGATTTACTGATTAGTCGATTGCAACAAATTGCAAGTTTTTCTAGTAGTCTGTACTCATTCCAATTCCTCGGATTATGAGGTGATGACGTTGATTCTTCAAAGTCCCAGTTTTGAGAATTGGTATCGAAAAACTCAATGGCTGCATCAAAACCACATTGTAAAAATCTGGTGTATGATTCTTCTGAGCAAAGAATCGATTCGACAATTGCAGTCAAAAGTTTGAGGTTGGTTTCAGTAGCAGCACCTTCTCTATGGAGCCATTCAATTGTTTCTATTAGCTGTTTTTTAGCAGAAGCAGCAGTAGATTCAGGTAATGCTGCAACGGGAATAAAACCTGTTAGTTGTTTCATAAATCATCCATGTCACCGAAATCAGTTGCCACAAGGCGATTGAGATTTGGCTTTACTAATTTGGAATTCGTTAGCTTTAATTACTGGCATTGCAGCCTCTTTGACTGCTGCTTTTGCCTGATAATAGAGAAATTGAACTACACCGTCCGCATCTTCTTCATCTTCAACCTGCGCCCATAAAGAACAACCTAATTCGAGAGATTCATAATTGCCCAAGTTAAATTTTCTGGAATAACTAACTGAGACAGTACCGATTTTCATTGACTTGTTTGAACCGCTAATTTATGTAGTGGCGACTCAGAGGTGAATCGCCTTTTTCGTGTTTAATTACCGCTTGTTACCTTGCGGCATTACTGTTTGATTCTGCGCTTGCAGAGATGCCCGTGCCTCAGTTTCCGAAACCGGTGGTAATGCTGGTGCAGTGACAGCCTTACTAGCCCAGCGCTCGTAAGTTTCGTTTGTTACCCAGTGAACTGTTGCCCCAGATTCCGCACCACTACGAATCATCTCTGCTGCAACGAGAGCATCTTTCTCAAAGTCAGACTGTGGGTTACGGTACGACCATTGAATAAACCAGTACGTTCCAAGCGTCCCTTCCACTTTCTGAAACTCGGCACAGAAAATGTAGTTTTTCAGTACGCTAGCGATCGCCTGATAACAGAACTCCTTTGGATCTCCGGGCATCCCTTCCTCGCACCACGATTGAAATGCGCGATGGGCAAAGTGATTGTAGAGTCCAGCGAAATTATCTTTACTGCGGCGGTGGATCAGGAAAGAAAGCAGCATGGAAGCTGGGCCCTTAAACTGATCCTTGAGTCCACCAGCGACCGGAATCACCCAAAGTTCAGTAAACGGTTCGTTGGTAAAGTTCTCGTTGATGGTCAAGGCACGGTCAGGGCGAGAAATAGCGATCGCAAAATCAGCCTTATTTCCCTTGAGATATCCGCCGGCTTGTGCTTCTAGAATTGTCAGCTTCGGGGGACAATCGAGCAAGAATTGCCCATATTCTTTAGCGCAGTTAGCTTGCAGTTTAGGTTGACTGGGTGGGATGAGAAAAACGCTGTTGTTGATTTTGATAGTTTCCATGTGTACAAAGTGATGGCTGTGTTTGTTTGAATGAGTTAATGGATTTAGTTCGTCGGCAATTTGTCAGAATCTTGTGTAATTGTCAGTAAAAAACCATGTTTGGTATTCTGCACTCGTACTAGTTCTCTATCGAGTAATGATTGGATTACTGTTCGTGAGAAATTAATGCTGTGCAAAGGAGCAGAACCACCATAGCGGCGCAAGAAAAGCAGCAAGCTAGCAGCCGTGAGGTCAGAGCAGTTTTTGGGCGATTTAGCCATTAGCTAGACCTCCAGGAATTGCTTTTAATTCGTACTTAAGCAGTTCAAGTTGGCGTAGACATTTTTCTATTTCAGCCTGAATCTCTGCTCTCAATTCCTGCGGTGTCAGTAGTTTGATTTCGTTCTCTAAGTGATTTCCTTCATCAATAGAATTGATATCAGGCATGGCGATGTACCGCCAGCCTTCACCATATTCGTATGCTAAAAGACTGTCGCTTGGATAATACTTGATGCCGATAATCAGTCCTTGTTCTGCACGTTGTCCTAAAGTAAAACGAGGGTATTTCCAACCGTGTGGAATGGTGATTGTTGGTTGCATGGTTGTAATTGGTGAAGTTAACTATGCTGCTATGGCTTTATCTGTAACTCTGGATTTCTTTGTTACTTTCATGAATTCATCTAACCCAACTGCTGCTTCTTGTGCCTGGGCGTACCGAATCTGATCCATAGCGTTAGACCAGTGGGTGATGTGCTGAAATATCACCCCAATCATTGAATTACCTTTATAGACCCGATAATTTCTGGGGCAGGCTCCATTGACGTAAACGAGCGTGTAACCAGAGATTTCGATAATCTCTGCATTCGGGTCTGTTGGCGGTAGAAAAATTTTCTCTGGTGAATCATCCAACTCGGCTACTTGAAGAGAGGGCGTAGTTTCTGTGGTGTATGCCATTGTGATGTTTGTTACCTATTACACTGTAGAGGCGATTACAATTGTCTTGATGTGCAATCGCCCTTTTTATGTCAGTGGTTACGCTGCTACAGCTGGTCGGACTCCCAAAAACGTAATTGCTTCTGAAGCACTCGATGCGAATCTGTTCATGCCGTATGTGCGGGGTCTGGAATACCAGCCTTGGTAATTGCAACCGATGTAGCCCACTAGCTGATTATTTCGGTAAAGTTTAGTACTGAAGGATAACCAATCAATCTGGGGATGCCACAGGTTGAACTTGACACAAGCTTCTTCTAATTCATCGCTGAGGCGTTCATTGCGCTCCAATGGAGTTTCGGGAAGTGTCGCTTTAACCTCTGCAACTCTTTTTGCGAACCAGTTGCGGTCAAATGGGAGCCGTCCGCCTTCCACAAGCTGCACCCATACCGTAATCCCGCCTTCTATCCAGATGGTGCGAACTGATTCGGGTTGGACTTCGATAATCTCACCAATGATACGGCGATCTCTGCTGGTTAGAGGGTCTTGGATGGGGGCTACAGCTTCGGCTTGGGATTCGAGGTGGGTGTACAGTTCTGCTTGGGCTAGGGCTTGCTCGTCTCTGCAAGGGGCATCAGCAAATGTGATTAGTGTGTTGAGATTGAAGCTTGGAGGTGCTTGCTCTGTATAGGTTGAATGCGTCATAATTATATTCCTGACTCATGCTTTGGGTTAGGTTTTCACAAAGGGCGATCGCTTCGTTGTCCAGACTGCGGCGGTCGTCTTTTGTTTAGGCTTATAAATATAGTATAGTGTTTGTTATCCCATGTGTCAATACATTGGGATGACAAAATATAAATACCTGGGAGTACACTTGTTAATACAAGGGTTTCGCTGATAGCGTTGATCAAGAAAAGAGGAAAGTACTATGACTGAATCAAGGCTAAATATCAGGATTTCACCAGAAAAGAAAGATGCTTTTTACCAAAAGGTCAAGGAAGAAGGTAAGAACGCTACCGATGTCCTGCTTGATTTAATTGAGCAATACCTGGGTAACAAAGCTGAGTCTGGCGATATTGTGGAGCTAAAGCACAGAGTCGCAAAATTAGAAGAGTTAGTATTGGGGGAAACTGCCGCCTGAGAGAAGAGAACGAATCTCTCAGGCAATTACTAGAAAAACTAAAAGAAATGCTCAAGGAAAAACCCGCCAACCAATAGGCGGGTTTACTGCTTTAAAGGTGTTGGATCTTTTGTGATGATATTGTGTTACCATTTGGGATAACAAGCATATTCTGTAAAAGTGTCACATCCCACATAGAAGTGGCGCATCTGTACCATCTGTGAGAACAGTTGGCTACAGGCAGTAAACAGGGGGTATAGCTAGTTCCTCTACACCTCAAAATATGTTTTGTGCCTTTCAAAATTTGGAGAAAACTAAACCCTCGAGTTAGTGCCTGAAAAACATTGCTCTTTGGTCAGTCTCACAAATTGCACAGTTCATGATCAATAAAACAATATCAAATCGCCCTGTACCATCTACAGTGGCTAATTTCGTTCGCCCATATAAGCAGTTTTTTACGGGTGTATGCAGCACATATAGGTAAAACCATGCTGACACTAAACCGTTCCGAGACAACATCAGCACTCGATTACAGCAAGCTCAACACCAGCATCCAGGAAACCTTCACTGCCATCGATAGGTTCGAGTGGCAAGCGGTAGATGAAATTCTCCAGATGAGGGAACAACAGCTTTATCTGCAAGCTGGATATAAAAACTTTTCAGAATACTGCCAGCGTGAATTATACGCCTGGGGTGGATACCGACGAATCAACCAACTGCTAGGAGCCAAAAAGGTCATAGACGCAGTTGGTGAATTGGGCGGACACATCAAAAATGAGCGTCAAGCCCGTCCACTACTTCGCTTAGTCAAGGAACCAGAGAAACTAAAACAAGCTGTAGTGATCGCTCTGAAAGATAACCCTGACCCAAGTGTTTCAGACTTTGCTGCTGCTGCAAATATTGTGGTTCCTCAACTTCCACGCAAAAAACATATTGTTCAGGAACCAATGGTTCCCAAAATTGAAGAACCAGTGGTTCCTCAAAAAGCCATTGTCACAGTTTCACAACAGTCACACCCAAGGTATGGAGATGAGGGAACCATTGAAGCAGACGCACCAAATCACTGGCAGCAAATCCCTTACCTTTGCGGATGGTGAGAGGCTGCTTATCAACAATACTGATTTGGATGCCCCAAGCGTTCCCTTCCCCAGAGAGCGCACTTACCCCATAGAATATGCCGAAGCGATCGCTGCTATTGAAGAACAGCATAAACAGGAACTAGAGCGCCTAGAGCAAGAATTGAGGATTGGCTTGCTTTCAGAAGCCACTGCCAATGCCGAAGCCCAAGTACAAGAGCAAATCCAATCTCTGCAAAACCTGTACAAACAACAAAGAGAGCAAAACGTTCAGTTACAGCAGCGATTGGATGAGATGGAATCATTACGGCAGTTGGAGACTGAGAACCAACAGCTTAGGCAGCGTATTCAAGATTTGGAAAACGCTGTAGAGCAACATCCCTTGCAACAGTGGGAAAACACCATGACGCGACAGGCGACCAAAGTTTTGAACAAGCAAGTTAAACAGGCGTTAGAAAAGACAATTGACCTGCGATCGCTTGCAGCAGAACCCCCCAAGGAGAACGCCCAAGAATGCTTACGACTCATGGGTATGGCATTGAAGAATCTCGCCAGTGCTATGAACAATACCCAAGCCCTGGAAGCTGCGGCGATAATTCTGGGGAGTGAGCCGACACAATCCGCGATCGCTTACCGAGCCGAGCAATTGGAAATGTTGCCCCAAGCGGTTAGTGACATTCGACGGGTGCTGTCAAAACCTGGGTGTAGTTGGCAGGACTATTGGGCAGTAGCTCAAGAGTACGAGGTAATTAAGTCGGATTACTGGGCAGAACTTACTACCCAGGAAACAGAGTTAATTACCGCACTTCAAAACACATCTACTGAACCTCGGACAATTGGCATTGGTTCTATTGTTGCTCATGCTGACCCATACCGAACTCTGTATTTGCAGAGGGGCGAAGTTGTAGACGAGGTAGCGGGCAAAGTAGTCGTTGCCTGGGATCACTGGCGCAATGAGTTGAAAAAAACTCAAAGCTATTCCAGGGAAGAGTTGCGATTCTGGCAGGGCGAAAACCAGTAAATAAAGACTCGCTAAGAGAATAGCCAAAAAACTTAAACGCGGCATGGGTGCAATGTCGCTCACATTGTCATGGAAAAATTTAGGAGGAAATATGACTACAGCGTTAAAAGCAATCAACGGTGGCAGTAAACAGCGAAACGAGCGCAAACAAGCAGATGCAGACAAATCGATTAGACCACACTGCAAAGTATCGATTGAGGATATTAACTGGGTTCGTCAGCAATCTCCATCTGTGCAGCAGCTTTGGTTTGATAGCGTGGCGGCTGAACAATTTGGGGGTTCTGCACATAAACTTGATACTAACCTCACCTATAAATCTTTTCAAAAAGCAGGGGCGGCGTTAACTGCCCAAGGATTAT
>JADEXV010000161.1 GCA_015206945.1 Nostocales cyanobacterium LEGE 12452
GAGCAGGGGGGCAGGCGAGCAGGGGGTCAAGGAACAATACCCAAATTCTAATTCAGTACTGGCTCAACGCCCTGCTACCGCTAACAACACTCAGCACTTACCTGTGCTATTTTCTCAACTAAATGGATCTGCTCAACTTTTAGCAAATAACCAGTTGATACGGTTTGAAGTTGGGGGTCAAGCAGACAGTGGTGGCAATATTTCTATTCAGGGAGAGACACGTTCTAAGGTGCTAGCAGGGACTTTCCAGGTGCAAGCACAAGATTTTTTGGCTGAGAATATTACTCGGTTGATTAAGTTACCAGTGAACTTACAGGCGGGTCGAGCCAATGGCGACTTGTTAATTCGGTTGACACCAGGACAGCAAACTTTATTGTTTGGCAACGCTACTGTGCAAGGGGTAACGCTTCAAATACCCAAAGTCCCACAACTGTTGAGTAATAGCCAAGGAAACCTCCGCTTCCAAGGAACGGAGTTGCAGTTAAATAATGTGACTAGCAACTACGGCAAAATTCCTTTAGTGGCTACGGGAATCGTCGACTCTAAAGCAGGCTTTAAATTGGCAGCGCGTGTAAATGTGGTAAGTTTGGCGAATGCCCAAGAGACTCTCAAGGTAAAATTACCTGTACCGATCGCTGGACAAGTACAAGCTTCTTTGCAAATTACTGGAGCAACTAAAGAGCCAATTCTCTCAGGCTCGGTTGCCACAATTCAAACTGCCCGAATTGATAAAGTTGATTTCAATAGTATCAGTAGTAAATTTGAGCTTGTTACTAGTTCCTCTTTAATTACCTTAAAAGATATTCAAGGTAAAGCTAAAATTGGTGGTGAGATTACGGGCGCTGGTACAATTAGACTTGGTAAAAGTCCGCGACTGGATTTAAATTTCGCTGCCAAGAATGTTCCAGGGGATGCGATCGCCAAAGTCTACGAAACAACGCCTACCTTTCAAATTGGCAATGTCTCAGGTACAGCTCAACTAACTGGCGCTCCTACTAATGTCCAAACTGTGGTACAGTTCCAAGCTCCCAATGGAACTTACCCCGGAACTGGTGAAGTTGCGATCGCTCCAAATCGCAACGTATCTTTCCGCAATGTGGCTCTGAATGTCAGTGGTGGAACAGTCCGGGCAACTGGTAGTTATGCCAATGAGCGTTGGCAAGCTGTGGCTGTTTCCTCTGGGGTAAAATTAGAACCCTTTGTAGACAAGAGTCAACTGCAAAATGTCTCTTTGGCTGGGGCACAGTTCAATGGTCGTCTCATCCTCTCAGGCAGCACAGCACCATTTGAAATTGCCACAATTCGCAGTGATGGTGCAGGAGTTCAAATTGGTGGCGGCACAGTTGCAGTTTCTAATATCCAACTGCAAGACCAAAGCTTCTCGGCTCAACTTATAGCTAATGGTGTGCGGTTGGGACAAATCTTGAAACAGTCTCCCCCAGCTTTAGATAATCCTTTGGCGGGAACATTCCAAATCGCAGGTAGCAGAGATGATTTCAGCCTAAAAACCCTCCGTGGCACTGGTGAGGGTCGCCTTGCTATTGGCAAGGGTACGGTTACAGCCTCTAATATCCAAGTGGCGAATGGTGTCTATCAGGCACAAGTTCAGGCTAAGAATGTGCCTGTGCAGAAGTTGGCAAAAGTACCAAAGCAATTTCAAGGGGCATTAAATGGTCAAGTAAACGTAGCAGGTTCTGTTGAATCCTTCCAACCACAAACTATTCAAGCCAACGGTCAGGCGCGGATAAATGTTGCGGGTGGAACTATTACAGCCTCTAATATCCAAGTGGCGAATGGTTTATACCAGGCGCAAGTTCAGGCAACTAATGTACCTGTGCGGCAGTTGGCAGCAGTACCACCGCAGTTTCGAGGGACGTTAACTGGTCAAGTAAATGTGGCAGGTTCTGTTGAATCCTTCCAACCGCAAACTATCCAAGCGATGGGTCAGGCGCGGGTCAATGTTGCAGGTGGAACTATTACAGCCTCTAATATCCAAGTGGGTAATGGTGTATACCAGGCGCAAGTTCAGGCAACTAATGTACCTTTACAACAATTAGCAGCAGTACCACCGCAGTTCCGAGGGACGTTAACTGGTCAAGCCAACGTGGCGGGTTCTGTTGAATCCTTCCAACCACAAACTATCCAAGCTAACGGTCAGGGACGGCTAGATGTTGCAGGTGGAAATATTACAGCCTCTAATATCCAAGTAGCTAATGGTCGCTATCAAGCTGTAGTTGATGCTGCTGGTGTGGAATTAAATCGGTTAAATCAACAATTGCGGGGTCAGTTTGGCGGTCAGTTGCAATTAGCCGGTACGCTTGGATCGTCCAAATTAGCTGATGTGCGTGCTGCTGGACAGGTGCAATTATCCCAAGGTATCCCCGGTCTAGAGCAACCCTTGACGGCTGCGATCGCTTGGAGTGGTGAAAGGCTGACCATTGAGCGAGCAACTGCTCCCGGTTTAAGCGTTACTGGTAACATATTAGCCAATGCAAAACAGGCAGGTATACCGGAAATTACTGCCCTAAATCTCAACGTCCAAGCCCAGAATTACAACTTAAAACAGTTACCAATCAATCTTCCCAATCAAGTTGCTGTGGCGGGAAGAGTAGATTTTAATGGTCAAATCACTGGTAAGCTGCCCTTACCAAATGTAGTAGGGCAAATCAACTTACGAGACTTGGTTGTTCAAGATATTGCTTTTGAGCCGTTGTTAACTGGAAACATCGATTCAGAACAGGGACGCGGTTTGAATTTAAACTTGGCAGGTAATAGCGATCGCCTATCTTTCAATTTAGATGCTAATAATCGCCCGAAATCTTTCTTAGTCAAATGGCAGCAAGCATCAGCCACAGGTAATATTCAAGGGAATGATTGGGCGCTAAAAGTTGCCAATTTCCCCTTACAAATATTGAATTTGACTCCGCCACCAATTACTCGACTGGGTACTGGTAAGATAACTGGGTTGTTAACTGGGGATTTGCTGTTTAATCAGCAGACATTTGCAACAACAGGGAATTTAGCGATCGCAAATCCCCAAATTGGCCGGGTTAAAGGCGATCGTTTAGCTGCTCAATTCCGCTACGGTGACGGTAAAGCTACACTCACTAGTAGCGAATTTGCCAAAGGAAAAAGTAGCTATGCCGTTGTCGGTACTGTGGTTCAAAGCCCTAAAGGGCCTCAACTACAAGGCAAACTGAACGTCAAGCAGGGTGAGATCCAAGATGTTCTGGCTGTAGCACGGGTATTTGATTTACAAAATTTGCCTGGTGGTTCGCCAGAAATCTATGGCACAGCAGCGGATCTGACTACCAATCCCCAAGGAACACCAAATGAACCCTTATTAACCCAAATCCAACGGTTTTCTGAAATTGAAGCTTTGGTGGCAGAACAGGAAGAACAGCGACTTAATTCCACTCCAATACCAGATTTGGCAGACTTAAAGGGGACTTTCAATGGAGAAGTTGCTGTAAATACAGCTACAGCCAATGGATTATCAGTAGATTTTAATTTGAATGGACAAGACTTTGCTTGGGGTAAAAAGGAAGAACGAAATCGTTTTTATACTGCCGAAAAAGTGATTGCCGAAGGCAACTTTGAGAACGGTGTTTTAAGTTTGCGACCATTACGAATCGAATCTCAAAATAGGCTGATTGCGTTTACGGGTAACGTTGGTGGTGATGAACAATCTGGTCAATTGCGGGTGAATAATTTTCCAGTACAACTATTGAATAATGTTGTCAAATTACCAGTTGGAATCACAGGTAATCTTAACGGTACAGCAGCTTTAGCAGGCAGCATTGCTAATCCCCAAGCTAGAGGAGAATTGCAAATCACAGAAGGAATACTAAATCAGAGCAAAATACAGTCAGCAACAGCAAGTTTCAGCTATGCCAATGGACGTTTAAACTTTGGTAGTACTGTAGCAGTTGCTGGGCCAAAACCTGTTGATATTACTGGCAGCATCCCTTATAAATTGCCTTTTGCTTCCGTCGCACCAGACAGCGATCAAATCAGTTTGGATATGAAGCTGGAAAACGAGGGATTGGGTCTGTTAAACGCATTAACTAATCAAGTGGTATTTGAAAAAGGTGAAGGAGAAGTAGACCTCAAAGTGCGAGGAACACTGCAAAAACCCGAAGTAAATGGAATTGCTACTGTTAATGATGCTACTTTTTCAGCCCAGGCTTTGCCACGTAAGCTGAGAGGTGTCACAGGTAGAGTACTGTTTAATTTTGACAGCATCTTAGTAGAAAATCTTCAAGGTAGATTTAGCCGTGGGACGGTAGAAGTTACTGGGGAAATTCCCATCTTCAACAATGAGAACGTAACTATCAAAAATCCTCTGACTGTTAATCTCGATCAGTTAGCGTTGAATCTCAAGGGACTTTATCAGGGAGGCGCTAGTGGCAATTTGCAGATTACTGGTTCTGCCCTTAATCCCATAATTGGCGGTAAAGTAAATTTATTTGATGGTAAAGTATTGCTGGCAGAATCTACCGATGCCACGACATCTGCAAATGGTAGTATTGGCGTATCACCCACAAAAGATAATAAGCAGAGCAAATCTGAAATTGGAAATGGGACAGGAAATACTAACGCCAGATTTAATAATTTAGATTTGGAACTAGGTAAAAACGTCCAAATTACCCGTGACCCTATTCTCAACTTCCGCGCCACTGGTAATCTCATAGTTAACGGCTTAATCAATCAGCCTATACCCGATGGCACTATTCAGTTAGAAAAAGGAGGGGTAAATTTATTTACTACCCAATTTAACCTTGCTCGTGGCTATAAACACACTGCAACCTTTAGTCCTTCTCAACCCCGCGACCCCAACTTAGATATTCGGCTATTTGCCAAAGTATTGGATGTAACTCAAAGTAATGACTTCAGTCGGGTAAATTCTACAGGTTTATCAGCGTTAGAGAGTGTTCGCGTCGAAGCTACTATCAACGGTTTAGCTAGCAAACTAAATGAAAATCTAGAATTAACAAGTAGTCCGTCACGTAGCCAAACCGAAATTGTTGCTCTTTTAGGAGGCGGATTTGTAGACACCCAAGGACGTGCAGACAGTACTTTAGGTCTGATTAACATTGCAGGTTCGGCTGTGTTTAACAATTTTCAGTCAGCTTTTAACCAGATTGGGAGTACCTTTGGCTTAAGTGAACTGCGGATATTTCCTACCGTGATTTCTGAGAATCCCGAAGCTGGAAGAAGCAATTCAAGTTTGGAATTAGCGGCAGAGGCTGGGGTTGACATTACTTCCAAAATATCTGTTTCCAGTATCAAAATTTTGACAACAAACGACCCCTTCCAATGGGGTATTAATTACCGGATAAACAATGAATTTCGTGTGCGTGCCTCCACTAACTTAACCGATGACAGTCGTGCTGTAGTGGAATATCAAAAGCGGTTTTAAAGAAATTTCTTCAATTACGAATTACTTCCTGTTCCCTCTTCTCCTGGCTTCTGAATAGCTTGTTGTACCTGTTTAACATCCAATTCTAATGCTTCAGCAATTTGCTCTATACTTAAACCCAACTTAAGTAGACGTGGTATCGTATCAAGCTTTGTTTCTTCCTTTACTTCCTGGTAAAATTTGGTTTGTCTCCAATCGGTTAATCCAAACATCGCTTCTAACTCCTGCTGACTTTTGTTTACAAATTTGTAGATAAGCATTCTCTCTACTAATTCTAAAATCTCGATATTTGAATATTTTCAGATTATCGGGACTGAGGGAAAATGAGTTTTCTAAATTTATTAAATTGTGATATCATCACCTTGCTGATTAATAGCTAATCGCAAAATTGACAATCCTAAAATTATCAAAAATAGCACTAGTCCAATTGTGCAAGCATAGCTAATTTCCAAGTTATTGAAGGCTTGCTCATATAAATAATAAACAATCGTTTTCGAGCTACTGAGTGGGCCTCCTTGAGTCATAATGTAGACTTCTTCAAAGACTTTGGTCGCAGAAATAGCCGAAATTACCGCCACTAAGGCTAGATATGGCTTCATTAAAGGTATGGTAATATCCCAATGTTTGCTGATACCATCAGAGCCATCAATAGCTGCGGCTTCGTAAACATCAGCAGGAATTGATTGCAACCCCGCTAAATAAATCACCATGTAGTAGCCTAATCCTTTCCATACAGTGACAGCCATGACGCTGGCAAGAGAAATTGGTACAATGCCAAAAATTTTTGCTGGGCTAGTTAGCCAAGGAATACCTTCTGGAAAAAGACCTAAAGCTTTAAATAACTGATTAAGTAATCCGTTTTCTGCATACAGCCATTTCCAAGCTATTCCCGCAACCACCATTGAAATTACCACTGGAGTGTAGTACGCTGCTCTAAACCAATTCATTCCCCGCAGTTTCTGATTTACCAAAATTGCCAGTACTAAGGGAGCAATTACTAAAATTGGTACTACACCTACAAGATATAAAAAAGTGTTTTCCAAGGTTTTCCAAAAAACTGCATCCTTCCAAAGCTTGAGAAAGTTGGCGAAACCTATCCATTGTGGCGGCTGGGCGATGTCTTCATAGCTGGTAAAGCTGAGGTAAAAGGCTTGCAGTGCAGGCCAAAAGACAGTTAAACCTAAAAGAACTAAGGCGGGTAATAAAAATAAATAAGGGGTAAGCCGCTGTTTGATAAACATCCAATTTTTAGGTATCAATTGATTCATAAGAAGTTTAATAGTTGTTTTTGCTTTGTCAAAACAAGAATTTGGAGATGTGAGTAGATTTAAGCTTCAATATTTTAAGGGCATTATTTGCTTGCGTAAGCATTGGCGCAGCCTCTCGTAGAGAAGTTCGTCGTAAACATCGCTAATTAATAACTTGGAGATCAATTGCAATGGAAACTCAGCACAATCCGCCAATTGAACATCAAAATGTCCCCATAAACCACCGTGGACTGCATGATTTTTTGTATAGTTCTGACAACGAACACACCGCCATTGAGGTGAGTATAACTCCTGAACTGGCAAACAATGGTACTGAAATCATTGAGTTTGAGGCTTGGAGTGTAGCTGCTCAGAACGCTAAAATTGCCGGAGTTTACGCAGTATTAGATGCAGAACGCTGCACACAGTACATTGGCTATTCCCGGAATGTGTTGCTTTCCCTAAACGGCCATCTTCGCCAAAATGGCGAGCAAAAGTGTGCTTTTGTCCGCGTGCAAGCATTCAAGTTCCCCAAACGTCAAGAAATGGAAGATTTGCGAGATGCGTGGATAGCAGAACTCGAAAGTACGCCACCTGGTAATGCAACTGAAAGCGAAATGTGGGCTAGTACGGTAGGTGAAGCGACTAAGGCGGTAATGTCAGAAGCCCAACTTCAAGCCTACGAGGAGAAAAAGCTAAAACTGCGGAAAGCAATGGCTGATACAACTCTTTCTAAAGAGTTAGAAACAATAGATGCGAGTGAAGCCGAACGTCAGCGTCAACTTGAAGCTGCTGTGAACAACGATGACTGGAGTGTAATTATTGACGCACAGACACAGGAAACTAAGTCTTGATTTTTGTCTGCTTGAGTGTGCTATCTGACTTTTTGAGTAAGTGGCATGAAAGTTCTGTGAAAGATGAGAGTTAAGATTTTAGAACGCAAAGGGGCGCTGAGGGAAGCGCAAAGGTTCGCAGAGGAGTGAATTCTTTGCGTTCCTTTGCGTAAACCTTTGTGTTTTTCTGAGTTAGAAATAAGGATATATATGACGACAAAATTAGATGCTCTGATTAATTCTCTAGAAGGTATAGAAACTATTACCGATTCTACTCAAGTCGCAAAATTATCCCAGGATTATCACACTTTTAGCCCTGTGTTAGTGTCGAAACTAGAGGGAAAAGTTGGGGATATCGTAGTGCGTCCCGCTAATGAAGCAGAGGTTTTAAAAGTTGCAGCTGCGTGTGCAAAACATCGTATACCTGTAACTGTGCGAGGTGCGGGAACTGGGAATTATGGGCAATGTGTACCGTTGCATGGTGGCGTAATTTTAGACATGACGCGGTTGCAAGAGATTCTTTGGGTAAAACCGGGAGTGGCGCGGGTGGAAGCTGGGGTGAAGTTGGCAGCCTTGGATAAAAAAACACGAGAGACCGGCTGGGAAATTCGTATGGCACCCTCTACGTACCACACAGCGACAATTGGCGGCTTTATTGCTGGGGGAAGTGGGGGTATTGGCTCGATCCAATATGGTATGTTAGCCGATCGCGGTAATATCTTAGCATTGCGAGTGATAACTGTAGAAGATGAACCCCGTGCGATCGCATTACGCGGCGATGATGTCCAAAAGGTAAATCATGCTTGGGGAATTAATGGGATTATCACTGAAGTCGAAATTCCTTTAGGGCCAGCTTATCCTTGGGCAGAAGTCATTGTCACTTTTGATGACTTTATGACAGCAGCAAAGTTTGGTCAGGCAATTGGCAATGCTGATGGCATGATTAAGAAGTTGATTTCTGTTTTTGCATCCCAAATCTCCCAATACTTTCACGCAGTACAAGAGTATATCCCTGAAGGAACTCATTCAGTATTTCTGATAATTTCCGAACCGAGTTTGGAATTCTTACCGGCTTTGGTGCAGCAATACGGCGGCCAGATTACCTATAAAAAACCAGCCGAGGAAGCAGCCAAAGGTATACATTTAGCAGAGTTTTCCTGGAACCACACTACCTTACTTGCCCGGAGTGTAGATACTGGGATTACATACTTACAAAGTCTCTTTCCTAGCGATCGCAGTTTGCAAGTAGTAGAGCAGATGTATAATTACTTCGGCGATGAGGTAATGATGCATTTAGAATTTTTTCGGGTAAATGGTGTCGTAGTTCCTGGTGCATTGCAACTTGTGCGTTACACCACAGAAGAACGCCTCAATGAAATTATTCGCTATCACGAGGAACAGGGTGTAAGTATTGCCAATCCTCATACGTATATTATTGAAGACGGCGGCAGAAAAGTTATTGCTCCTGACCAGTTAAAATTTAAAGAAATAGTCGATCCTTATGGGTTGATGAACCCCGGTAAAAGCAAGGTTCTTCAATTCCAAACTCAAAATTAGCAAACTACAGAAACACGTATCAGAAATTTCTCTGTATATTTGTGTAACCTACCTCCAAAAAGCTAGTTGCTGGGCGTTTATAATTTGTGGTTTGATTTTAACAGCCGTGGGGATAACCCAAAATCCAACATTCCAATAATCGCCCATGATTGAAATTGACGGTTCCTACGGAGAGGGAGGCGGACAAGTTCTTCGCACTTCCTTAAGCCTAGCCGCCATCACCGGTGAACCCATACGAATTACAGGCATTCGCGCTGGACGCAAAAAGCCAGGATTAGCAGCACAACATTTAACAGCAGTTCGGGCTGCGGCGAGAATTTGTAATGCCCAACTACGAGGTGATGCTTTGGGTTCAATGCTGCTGGAATTCATCCCAGGTAGTGCTGTGCAAGCTGGAATTTATACCTTTGATGTTAGTAAAGCACAACAAGGTGGTTCTGCGGGTGCGATCGCTCTAGTTTTACAGACAATTCTTTTACCTTTGGCACTAGCATCTGGCAATTCTCTGGTGACACTAAAGGGTGGAACTCATGTGAACTTTAGCCCGACAGCGACGTACATCGAGCAAGTTTATCTGCCCATACTGCAACGCATGGGTGTAGAAGCCCAAGTCAAGTTAGGCGCTTGGGGGTGGTATCCCCAAGGTGGGGGCGAGGTAGAGTTACAGGTGGATGGCGGTGGTAAACTCGGTGGGATCGACTTGTTGGAACGGGGAGATTTACAACAGGTGCGAGGACTAGCAGTGGTGACGGAATTACCTTCCCATATTCCGCAACGGATGGCGAATCGCGCGGAGAATTTGTTACGGGAAGCCCATTTAAAGGTTACTGTACAGACTTTGCGAGAAAGAGGTGTGGCACCTGGGGCGGGTATTTTTTTAACTGCTGAGTATCAGAATAGCTTAACTGGCTTTGGTGGATTTGGGCGTTTGCGGTTGTCGGCGGAAACAGTTGCAGAGATTGCTTGTCAGCAACTACTTGAATTTCATTACACCGGCGCACCAGTGGATGAACATTTAGCAGATCAGTTATTATTGCCAGCTGCTTTAGCTTCACAAGAAAGCCAGTATCGAGTGGCTGAAGTGAGTAGACATTTGACAACGAATGCAGCGGTAATTGAACAGTTTGGGTTGGCACAAATAACAGTAGATGAAGCTGAGAAAGTAGTATCCGTTATTCCTGTAATTAGTGGATAAGATTAGAGACTAAACACTTTTTTAAGAGTCTTTATTTTTGTAGTATCAATGCCACATTCAAGTTTAGAGATAGGATTTAAGCTTTTCCATTTGCCTTTACTAGCACTGAATATAATATCAGATGCTTTTTCTATATCAATAGCTTCAAAACCATCTATTTTAGATTTTGACAAATAAATCAAACGAGTAAACACTTCATCTCTTGATGCAGATTTGATGCTCACAATTTCTGGTGGTGGTGACGGCGGTGAAGATGGTAATGATGAAAGAAAAAATACTTTTGCAAGAGCATCTAACTTTTTGCCTTTGGTAATTCCACATTTCAAGGTAAGTATAGGGTTGAAATTAGACCAAGTTTTGCGATTAGACTCTGCAATTCGGTTTGTGGCAACAATAGGATCTACACCCTTTAAGGCACTACTGGGTTCTGAGATTAAGTATTTAAGTGCAGCTAGAATACTATCTCGTGATGCTGTATTCAAATTTACTTTAGGTAAAACTTCTCTAGCTAAAATTTTCGCCTGCTCAATACTTTGAGGTTCTGGTGAGATGACTATGCACCAGACTCGCTCTAATTTAGCTTGTTGAGCAACTGCATATACAAAATGATTACTAACAACTTGATATTGATAGTCACCAATTTCTTTAACAATAACAGGAATCCAATTTCGCCCATCAGCTTGCAAGATAGACTCTGCTGCTGCTTTGATGATAAATTCCGATTCGGAAAACTGATCTCCAGGTTTAAGATCAGTTAACTTCAAATGCATTAGTTTGCCAATATTATCAAAATCACTCATACAATAAAATATTCCTTAGCTAGATCGAGATAATAATTTGTAGCAATACAATGCGTAAAAGCTGCTGGAATTCGAGCAAAGGCTGCACCTGCTACAATTGCATAACTTGGCAGACTGAATATTTTTGTATGGTTATTAGGATAAAAATAAGGACGTAAATTGAAATTAGATGCTTTACTTTCTCTGGTAATAATAGCTTCAATTTCCTGATTTGCTATTCTCAGCTGAGGAGGAGTGATATTTTCACCATTAAAAAATATAGGTAAGGCGATTGGGCCACCATCTTGTCTAGCTGCCTTAATTTTTGGTACTAACTCTTTAATTACTTTAGCTGCATTATTTAGAGATGCTAAATTATTGTGCTTGGTAGGGATCAAAACGACATCGCAAGCGTAGAGGCTACTTTGACTAAAAAACATCCAGTTTGTCGGACAATCTATGAATATATAATCATATTCATATACCAAAGGTTTTAGAGTATCTTTTAACCTAGCAGCCCCCTTTTCAATTCTTGTTGCTAAGTCTTGCTCTGTAAAATCTAGCAGTTTGGGGTCTGCGGAAATAACATCGAATTGGAACACTTGACCAGATTTAAATTTGACTTTAAATGGTTGAACTGTATCATGAACGTTTAAGTTTCTATCAGATAGACAATCATATAAACTAATTTTTTTTACTTCTAGACCAAGAGATTTAGTTAAATCTCCTTGCTGTGGATCAAAGTCAATTACTAAAACTTGCTTACCTTGTTGTGCAAGAGTGGCTGCTAAATTGGCAGCTGTCGTAGTTTTGCCCACACCTCCTTTGTTGTTGTAAACACAAACAGTTAAGGCTTTGGGCGGATTGTCAATTAAATGTTTGACATCGGAAACGATAGTATTAATATTCTCTTTTTTAATTAAACTATTTGGAGTTGCAGGAAATATAATTTTTCCATGTCGCCGGAATAACTGGATATAAACTGAATCAGTAATAAGGCCCCATTGAGATGTGTTGCACTTAGAATCAAGTAAATATTGTTTTATTTGCTCTCTAGTGTTTATGTATTGAGGAGTGCCTTCTGATAAATTAAATTTAGCTCCTGTTCCTGTCGTTCGTGCTTTGACTTCAACAAGTAAATAGGGATTGCTCTTAGAGAATAAAAAAATATCACCATCAGTATTTTTGCGAACAGCAAAATCTACTGTCCCATGTCCGGTAGGAAATTGTGGAAAACGTTCTTTATCATTAAATCCAAGTGCGTTTATTAGAGGTCTTACAAATATCTCACTGATCAGCGTCTCACTACTCTCATCAGGCAAAATGTTGTCTAAAATCTGGTTCCAGTCTGTAAGTAGCATCACCTAATAAGCAAACGGGAACAATTACAATACCGTTTGTTTGATTAATTGAATCAAATTTGCTACTTAATCGACCTCAGTATTTTTAACTAATCGAATTTATTACTAGATTAAAGCTTTTTCTTAAAAGCGATCGCTAGCAACAGATGAACCACAAGTTAATATACTAAGTTATGCGAAATATGTTAAATTACTAACACTTTGCCTATATCCCCGACGACAAAATTACGCGTGGGTATATAATAACAGAGGAAATTGCCTCATTTCTTAGAGTTGAAATGAGGCAAAGGAGCTTATAGAAGTTAAGACAGAAAACTTTTGATACTTTATCTATGGGCATTTGCAATCAATCCCGTAAAGCCAGATTTGTTGTAAGAATAAGCAAATGACAAATTTACAAGGCGATCGCAAATAGGGTTAAAACTGAGTTCAGTTGTTCTTGATACCTACTATTTTCTTAAATATCGAACATAGCCTTTGAATTTACCTCTGCTAAAGGTATATATTTAGGTTAAGTTAGTTTGCGATCGCAAATACAAGGGATTGGGATGGGGCATCGGGCATCAGACACAGAGATATTTGTTGTTGACTGTGGTTATGCCGAATCGAGTATAGGATTTGCATCTAGTAAATTATCCTCTAGGATAAACGTTTGAACTTTCTGGACGAATGTTTGAACTTTCTGGACGAACGTTTGAACTTTCGGGACGAACGTTTGAGCTTTGTTAATTTTTGCCAATGGGATCGTGCATGGAGTGTTCAGCAAAATAGAAATTTGCCCTATTCCCAACACTGCAAATAAGGCAAAGGAGTTTTCATAAGGGGAGATAAAAAACTTTTGAGAAGTATAGCAGCGTAAATAATTAAAGGTTTGTAGTGATGATTTTAGTCGTCTCTGCGAGATGTTACGCGAACAAATCAGGGCTGAAAGACTTACCATAAAATAATCTTCAGATTTTTTATATTACTTAATATAGTTTGCTTTATTCTCGCTGACTTGCTTAGTTTATCTAGGAACATTTGCAATTAAACCCGTAAAATTGCATTTGTTGGAATAATAAGCAACTGACCAATTTACAAAGCAACTGCAAGTATCGTTGAGACTAAGTTCCGTTGTGACTAATACTTGTTATTTACTTAACAGAATAAGACAGCATTGAAGTAGCTGTTAGAAAACATGGTAAGAAACTTATTGGTGACACATATAGAATTGGAACAAAACCATGATTGATGAACAAGAAATAGAAAAATTGTGGCAAGCTTTCAAAGTATTAGACGTAGACGGCAACGGAGCGATCTCAACCGAAGAACTGGGGGAGGTAATGCGATCGCTAGGGCAAAATACCACGGAAGCGGGGCTGCGTGACTTGATCAAGGAGATCGATGTTGACTTGTCAGGCACTATCGACTTTGAAGAATTTAAAACGCTGATGGTAGCGAAAGTAGGCGATCGCCAAAGTCGCCTAAAGTTAGCCTTTAGTGCCTTTGATGAGGACGGTAGCGGTCAAATTACTGCCGTTGAACTGCGGACAGTGATGACTCAGTTTGGGCTGACAGACGCTGAATTGAAAGAGATGTTGCAGGAAGTAGATCATGATGGCGATGGCTCAATTGACTTTGAGGAATTCTGTCAGCTAGTACCGGAGGAGTCAGAGAGCAAAACTGGTTATCAAGACTCACCGATTTCTCTTAATAGTACGCTCAAGACAGTTGCTACTTCCAATGAGGCCGTAGCAGCTAGCACCCAGCCGACGCCAGAAGCAACGACTCCAGAGTTGGCACAGCTAAGAGAACAGTTAGCGCAACAACCAAACTCACCGAATCAGAAAAAAAGCGGTACATCCCCTTTGCAAATGCAGATTGGTTTGTTTCGTTTGATTCAAGGAGCAGCCTACCGCAGTTTCCGTGAGAGTTTCTCCGCCAACCACGAAACTCATTTGCGGGTGAAAAACTTGCCATACAAAATTACTGATTTTGTGGAGTTTGTTAAACAGGCGATCGCACTGTACAAAGCATTAGGTATAGTATCCGAAGATTGCTACCCCGTCTTAGATGCAGTGGTTAAATCGATTGCCGATGAATATGCTCGATTGCAGGAGCGGATCAAAAACTGGCAAACAGTGGCAAAGACACCAGAAATGTTGGCAGAACAGCAAGCGATTTTAGAAGCACGGAGTAAATTTGCCAATGTCAAAGAAAAGTTTGCTGCCGGAGTCGAGTTTGCAATTACGATCAAAAAGAAAAGTCTTAGCCTGGGTGACATCGTAGAAGGTGTGCTGGCCATAAACGAACTCAATCGTCTCAGGGGAATAGAACTGAACGAAGAAATGGCTCCACCACCAACTAAATCTCAGGCAAATCCAAAAGACTATTTGCACAAGTGGAACCGCGTCATTCTTTCCCAGGCAACCGAGGAAATAGATGGTGCAATCATGCCAGTAGCATATTGGTATGAAGACTTTATGCCGAAGTTGTTGGCGGCGTTTAGTGTTTCTACCACAGCAGATATCCAAAGTAACACCGTACCCGATGAGGCAGCTTTGGATGAATGGTATCAGCGTACAAAAAACTCAGGAGAATTTAGCCGCTACGGGGCGGATGTTGCCGAAAATTTTCCCCGTTGTACTCCCAAACAGAAATTGATCCTCAAACAAGCATGGCGGTTAACGCATCACTACCTGAATGGAGTGCAGAAACGCCGCGAACGCCTAGAATTTGGGCGAGAATCAGGAGCGCTATCGCAGTATGTAGCATTCATTGATGTCTATCTAGATCGGACTGAGGTGAAGGATTCCCAAATGCGAGTCAGTTTCCCCTACTACATTGGCCCGGCAGTGTGGCGCTTCTTCCATACTACAGCTGAGATTGTGTGTACCAAGACCGATGTACAGCAAAAAGCCGCAGTCGCAATCTTCAAAGATTTCTTCCAACTGTTTGCCACAATGTACCCGTGTCCTTACTGCCGACACCACCTGAATATGTATGTTGTCCAAAATAAGGAAGTGGATATGTATCCTGTAGAGTACCTTATACTTGGGCGCGATCCGAACCTAAATGACTTTGAAGTGTCAATGGAGGCAAAGCTATCCACCGTGGTAGATGGTTCCTCCCTGCGGTTATTCTTCTGGAAATTGCATAATACCGTTTCTTCTTCCATTGCGCGATCGGAAGAATGGTATCACAAAGATGAGAAAGCGTTCTACACCACTCGTTTTTGGCCCAGCCTTGACTCTGAGTTAGCAAGAGCGAATGCACTCAAATACACCAGCATAGAAACTGCTCGCATCTACAACATCTACGGAATTCTCAAGCCATTGGCACGGCTAACAGGGGTAAAAACAGAATTGCCAAAGCTGCTGGAGAAAGGTGATGCGAATAACCTCAAGGAAGCATGTGTAGTTGCACAGAACCACATCAAGGATTTAGAGGAAGCTGTGATTGACGGACAATTTCTCCAAGAGACATACTACTTTGAACCTAGCCTTGTGGATAAACCTCCACTCTTTACCCCTGAAGAAGAAGAGTTTGCCCGAACCGGGATGTTTACAGAAACAATTTAAATACTTATAGGACTAGTAGTCTGTCAAGTTTAAATTGATGGATAAATAAGTTTGTAGTAAGGACTTTAGTCCTTATTTTCCAAGCACTAAAGTGCTTACTACAAACCCTCAACACTATCTTGACGAAGTACTAGCCCTTCAAGGTGGGTAAAAATTTTGGTCAAAAAATTCCTCTTTAATCTTTTTACTCTGTATTTTCTGCGTCTGGAGTAGTTAAATAAATTACTTTTTAACCGCACAGACGCGGAGCGCACAGAGAGAAAAAGAGAGATTTTATCAGTCACTTTGAAAGGGGTAGTCCTAACTTAGAATGCTTTAATTCCCCTCCTTCAAAGTTTCGTCGGCAGGGGAATTTTAGCGCTACCCATTAAAACCCGTTTACTTAGCCTACAGCGTGCCAAATGCTTGTGGCTAGGGTTCGCCCTTGGCGTTGGCGCAGCCATCGCCGTTGCAACATTATGGATTGTCTAATGAGAATTGCCATTGGTAGCTAGCTTGAAATATCGATGATATAAAGGAGACAATAAAAATAGCCAAAGTAGAAACTTGCCCCAAAAAGGCAATTTCAAAGCTTTGAAATAGTCACAGCAGAGTTAGCATCTCACGCTGTATGTGCTTTTGAATATCCTCTAAAATAAATGTTTAGAAGCGTAAAGGTCTAATTTATAGAGGATTTTTTCTAAAAGACAACCACCGATGTAGCCTGTAACCGCACATGAGCAATCGAGAGGAATTGATGAAGAACGAATCAACGTTAGCAAGCAACGCCAACGTAAATTTCCTTATCGGTGGAGGTGAAATGGGGGCTAGGATGCGAGAACAGGATTGGTCAAAAACGTCCCTTGGCCCAACACAGCAGTGGCCACAGAGTTTGAAGACTGCCGTGCGAATTATGCTAACTTCCCGTCAACCCATGTTTGTTTGGTGGGGCGAGGAACTGATTAACCTTTACAATGACGCTTATAAGACTATTATTGGCGGCAAACATCCAGAAGCATTTGGACAGCCAGCTTCATACGTGTGGCGAGAAATTTGGGATCAGGTTAGGCCTCGCGCCGAATCAGCGATGCTGAAGAATGAGGGTACTTACGACGAAGCGCTGCTGCTAATTATGGAGCGCAATGGCTACCCAGAAGAAACCTATTATACTTTTTCATATAGTCCGGTTCCTAATGACCAGGGCGACACAGGTGGGATCATCTGCGCTAACACAGAGGACACTCAGCGTATTATCAGCGAGCGTCAGTTGGCACTTTTGCGCGAACTAGCGGCGAGGACGGCAGACGCGCGGACATTCGATGAAGCCTGTACGCTAAGTGCGAGTTGTCTGGAGAGCAATCCTTACGATCTCCCGTTCGCAATGATTTATCTGGTCGATCCCGATAAGCAGGAAGTTTTTTTGGCTGGAACGTGCCGCATTGGGCAAAACCACGTAGCAGTTCCAGAAACAGTGTCTCTCGATGCTGACGGGGTTTGGCCCTTTGCGGAAGTGAGCAAAACGCATCAAGCCAAACTGATTTCCGATTTGGAAGTGTCTTTTAGTAGTCTACCTTGTGGTGTTTGGCAGCGATCGCCCCATCAAGCGATCGCAGTACCCATTGCCGCATCCGGTCAAAGTGGAAAAGCTGGTATATTAATCGCTGGTTTGAACCCCTTCAGGCTATTCGACGACAATTACAAAGGATTCATTGATTTAGTTGCGGCTCAAATTGCAGCCAGCATCGCTAATGCCCAAGCTTACGAGGAAGAACGCAAACGCGCTGAAGCCTTGGCAGAAATCGATCGCGCCAAAACCGTTTTTTTCAGCAATGTCAGCCACGAGTTCCGTACCCCACTGACTCTGATGTTGGGGCCATTAGAGGACACCTTAACCACTTGTGCCACGCTGCTTCCAGCCAAAGAACGAGAGCAGCTAGAAATGGTGCAACGCAACGGACTTCGGCTGCTGAAACTGGTCAACAGCTTGCTAGATTTTTCACGCATTGAAGCCGGAAGAGTTCAAGCCTCTTATGAACCTACCAACCTTGCCACCTTTACCGCAGAACTAGCTAGTGTATTTCGTTCCGCAGTAGAACGGGCAGGGATGCAATTATCAGTTAATTGTCCTTCCCTGCCAGCAGCAGTGTATGTAGATCGAGAGATGTGGGAAAAAATTGTTCTTAACCTGCTCTCGAATGCCTTCAAGTTCACGATGGCTGGAGAAATTGCGGTCAGTTTGCAGTGGTTAAATGACCATGTTGAGTTTGCAGTCAAAGACACAGGCATTGGTATCCCAGCAGAAGAAATCTCTCACCTTTTTGAACGATTTCACCGCGTCAAAGGGGCACAAGGACGAACTTTTGAAGGGTCAGGAATTGGATTATCACTGGTGCAAGAATTGGTGCAAATGCATGGTGGAACAGTTCACGTTACCAGTCTTCTCGGAGTAGGCAGTTGCTTTACCGTGTCAATTCCAACAGGATATGCTCATTTGCCTCCAGACCGGATTAGTGCCCCGCGAACTTTAGCTTCAACTGCATTAGGTGCAACGCCTTATCTAGAAGAAGCCCTGCGGTGGCTACCGGAAGAGGCAGGGGAGCAGGGG
>JADEXV010000162.1 GCA_015206945.1 Nostocales cyanobacterium LEGE 12452
GTTTATTAACTTCATTGACTAGAACTGATTTGCCAATCCCAGAATAGCCAGACACTAGCATCATTTCACTAGTTCCAGATGTCACTCGCTCAAATGCAGTTAAAAGTTCATTAACTTGTTCTTCACGACCATATAATTTTTGAGGTATTAATAACTGGCTTAATATATCTAAACGACCTGGCACAAAATCAGTAATGATTCCCTTAGTTTCTAACTGCTTGAGACATGATTCTAAATCTGCCAATAATCCTGTCGCACTTTGATATCTGTCTTCCGCATTTTTTGCCATCAGCTTCATCACAATCTCAGAGATGGCGGTAGGAATTTGTGAATTAAACGATTGCGGGTTTTTCGCTTGAACTGCAATGTGACTATAAACTACTTCTAGGGGATCTTGGCTAACAAATGGTGTTTTATTAGTGAGCATTTCATATAAAGTCACACCAAGGGAATAAAAGTCAGTACGATAATCAAGAATACGATTCATTCTCCCAGTTTGTTCAGGAGACATATAGGTAAGTGTGCCTTCAACGCAGTTAGGGTTATTAAATTGGGGATTTTCCTTATTTAGACGGGAGGCTATACCAAAGTCAGCGAGTTTAACAACACCTGTCTGGGAGTTAATTATAATATTATTGGGTTTGATATCTTTATGAATAATCTGGTTATTATGCAAATAATCTAAAGCTTTAGTCAGTTGAATAGCAATTTTTAAATGGTTAATTAAATCAAGTTTTTTTGTTTGTAAAAGTTTAGCTAAAGACTGACCACCAAAGTCTTCTAACAACAGTCCTACACGGTTTTCAAAGGTTTCTAGACTGATAGCTTTAACTATATTGGGATGGTCTAAACCTTGCTGAATTTGATACTCATTTTTAAGGCGAGTAAAGGCTTCAAGAGTCGGATATTCATTTTTAAGCAGCTTGAGGATAACTCGCTGTTGCGTCTTTGGCGTTTGTGCTTGATAAATAATTGTTTGGATTCCTTCGTAGAGAGTCGAGTTGATTTGGTATCCAGTACGATTTGGCATTGATTTTTGCCTATAAAGTTATAAAATTAGCTTCATCCCTGTTCTATCGTGAAAGGGGTTCTAGTTTAATTATTCCCAGTACGTAGAAAATTATTAACATTGCGCTTCAGTATCCAAGGGTTGTAAATTAAAAAGCGATTATTTCCTTGTAACGGCAACTAGCGGCTAAAACTTGATTGTAACTTTTACGCCAACCGCAGATAAGGACACTTCTGTAAAAATCCAGATGCCTTATTATGGGCAACTAAATTATGAGTATGCGTTGGCGTAGGTCGAATAATGCCACCAAATAAGTCATCCAACCCGTAGGGTGTGAAAAATTGCCATTGTCCTTGGGTATTTAGTCGAACTCCCACAGCGGTAGCGGTATGCAGCCAATCTGTGATGCCATCCTCTGTACTAGTATAAGGTCTGCTACCAAGACGCCAACGAGCAAAACTGGCTTGATTTTTGACATCAAACTCGTCATGAGGAAATTGTTCTGTGAGAGTTGCCTTTGCTGCTAGTTCTTGAGAACGGTTCCCCTCTATATCAAAGAATGCAATATCAAAATCTTTAATACCTAACCCACAGTCATTGCCAAAAATTGAAGACCAAATGGTGTTTCGGACTGCACCCCCTGCTAACCACCAGTTAGGTAGATTTAGTTGAGCGATCGCAGGTAATACTGTATTAATACGTGTATCAGCTAAAATCATCTGTAGACGAGTGTTACTATTCATATCAAATTCCTGGGATTGTCAAGTAGAAGGTGAAAATAGTATCATTCATACTTCATTAAACTTACGGTATTGATAGTCCTGTTGTGACACTTTGCAGGCCAATGTTTATCAGGATAACTTCTGTATTCATAGTATAAATAAAACAGGTTGCACAGTAGGTTAGGTTGTGAATTTAGAATTTAGAATTTTTATTTATGGAAGATTTATTTGCGCGACTAGAACGCACACTCAATCCTGAACTGCCTTGCCTAACAGAGTCACAACAACAACTCCTACAAGAACTCAGTATTGATGAAAATCAACCCGGTACAATTCTGTATGACTTTCAAACCCTGATAGATTTTTTACAACCAAATGGAGTAGAAGTTAGTAGTGTTAATAACCTTCTACCGCTAAAAGTCCTATCAGAAGTTAACTCTCGGTTAAGTCATCCAATTGAAATCAAACTCAAACGCCCCGTACAGAAATCATACCCCTACATTAATGGACTATATCTGTTATTACGCAGTTCTGGAATAGCCCAGATTAAATCCCAAGGGAAGAAGCAGGTTTTAGTTTTAGACGCAGCAACTTTGCAATCATGGTCAAGCCTCAATTTAACAGAACGCTATTTCAACCTACTAGAAGCCTGGTTAATTTGGGGAAATAACGAAGTTTTGGGTGAACATCAAGATTCATTAGGAAATTTATTTAGATGTATTCAACTTTGGCCCCGCGTCCCAGATAAAGGTTTAAAATTTCCTAAATATGAAGATCAAAACAATATTAGTTATTACCCTGGTCTGCATAATGTTGCCCTGTTAGAGTTATTTGGCTTGTTATCTATCAAACATGGTAAACCACAAGAAGGCAAAGGGTGGCGCATTACTAGTTTGCAACGCTTACCCTTTGGTGATGCTCTGTTGCAATTCCTCTTTCCATTAGGTATAAGAGGAGAATTACAGGATGATGTGAATGTAAGCTTTGGGAAATTACAGTCACATTTTCAACCATTTTTTCCAGAATGGGAGCATAATTTACTTGTTCCTAAGCAAGGCTTCACTGATGGTATTTATATTTTTAAAGTATCCTTTTTTAAAGCTTGGCGACGCATTGCCATACCAGCAAAAAAACCATTAAACTGGCTAGCAGAGATAATTCTCGATGCTTTTGACTTTGATTACGATCACCTGTACGAGTTTAGTTATAAAGACCATTTTGGCCGCATCATAAAAATCGGTCATGCTTACATGGAAACACCCCCATTTGCCGACCAAGTGCAGATTGGTGATTTGTCTTTAGAGCCGGGTGGTAAAATGACCTATCTTTATGATTTTGGCGACAACTGGAAATTTGATGTGCAGTTAGAAGCAATTAATCCACCTGATAACAAAATCAAAAAACCGAAGATTTTAGAAGTTCATGGAAATGCACCTCAACAGTATTGGAGTGAGGATGATGAATCAGATCAAGATGAAGAATGAGGAGGATTTAGGGAAGTATAGATAATGGAAATTTTCTCGTGTTCCTATGTCTTCTGTTTGTGTATACTAAAATCGCTTTAAGATTGAGATAGTTTTAGTTACAATAAAGCAATACAAATTATCAGGAGATAAAATCTGTGAATCTTCCATATACTGGAGGTTGCCAATGTGGACAGATTCTTTATGAAATTCATGCCGAACCGTTAACACTTTACCTATGTCACTGTAAGGAGTGTCAGAAACAATCGTCTAGTGCTTTTGGAATGTCTCTTACAGTATTACGAGATGCTGTTGTAATTGTTCAAGGAAAACCGAAAGCTTGGACTCGAAAGAATGATAGCGGACGTGAAGTAAATAACCTGTTCTGTGGCGACTGCGGAACGCGGTTATTCCATGAAAGAACTTACAAGCCAGATACTATCAACGTCAAAGCTGGAACCTTAGATGATACAAGTTGGTTACGCCCGGTGGGTAACATTTGGACACGCAGTGCCCAGTCATGGGTGATAATTTCAGATCAATTGCTCAACTATGACGGACAACCAGAAGATACGCAGACTTTATGGGAAAAATGGAAACAACAACATCCATAAATGCATAACTCATGATATTAGACATCATACTTATGATACTTAAAGTATCTAACTCATTACTGTACTAAAGAAGATAATAATAAAATTTTACTGGTAAAATGCTTTAATGAACATATTAGATTATTTAAAACAGTAATAGTAAACTCAAATTATAAGTTCAGCTTGTGTATCATATATAGTTCCACCTGTCTGCAAATCATTAATAAAGCTAACACACTATTAATATTTCACATGAAAGCTTACTGGATATTTCCAATCAAGTAATGTAAGTGAAATTGGATAAGTAAGGCGATTTTGGTTCATTTTCAACACTTTTAACAGTTATTTCTAGACAAGCTTGATGAAACACGATACACCAAAAGAATTGAACCCAGACCAAGAAATTGGGCGCTTAATTGATGAGGTAATGTCTTCATCTCTGACTGATGAGCAGTACCGGAAAAAGATGCAGCGACGTAAAGAAGTGCAAGACAAGCGCATAGCAGAAGCTGTACCAGAAAAAGGGTTAATTATTGTAAATACTGGTAACGGTAAGGGTAAAACCACTGCGGCTTTGGGGATGGTGTTGCGATCGCTCGGTCATGGGTATAAAGTAGCGATCATCCAATTCATCAAAGGTAGCTGGGAACCTTCCGAAAAAAGGGTTTTCAGTTATTGGGAAGACCAGATAGAATTTCATGCAATGGGTGAAGGCTTTACCTGGGAAACTCAAGACCGCGATCGCGATCTTGACAAAGCCAGCGCCGCATGGGAAAAATCATTAGAATACATCCGCAACCCAGACTTTCATCTAGTATTGTTAGACGAAATCAATATCGCCCTCAAAATGGCTTACTTACCAGTAGAAGACGTTTTAGCAGGTTTAGCACAAAAACCCGCTAACAAACACGTTATTCTCACAGGTAGAGGCGCACCACCTGCTTTAATTGAGCGTGCTGACTTAGTTACTGAAATGACCCTAATTAAGCACCCTTTCCGCGATCAAGGGGTGAAAGCACAACCGGGAATTGAGTATTAAATCAGAATTTAGAATTCAGAACTCAGAATTCAGAATTGTTAAAAAACCAGGTTTTCTACTCACCAGAGATCAGAAACCTGGTTTTTAATTCTCCTATGTCATACCAATTTGAAAAAAGAATGCAACACATAGATAATACATCTCCCCAACCGTGCCCTTGGTAGGCAGGGTGGTTTCATACAACGAGAGAAAAATAATAATGATTTATGGAGGGTGGAGAAAAATGGATAGATAAAGGGTATGAATCGAATGGCACTAAGAAAAGATGAAACCTTTGCCAGGACAGGGTGTCGGGGGTAGGGTGTCGGGTGTAGGAAAAAATTAAGAAAAGTAGAAAACTTGTACTGACATTAATTAACTTCTTCCTCACTACACCCGACACCCAACACCCCACACCCAAAAGCCTTATGAATAATGGATTTGCCCTTATCTTAGTGCCATTCGGGTATGAATCTCATCGAACAATTGCAGGAAGTCCCAAATTATCGGCACATCCGGGGACGAAGACATGAATTAAAAAGACCATATTACTTGTGAAGAATAGTTTAAAATTTGTAATATTAAGCAGATTCATCTAATTACTCAGGTTGATCGCAAACCCTAAGTAGATTGGACTAAGTTAGAAATCGCCATGAGCAATTCCTCTGGTGCTACAGGTTTAACGATGTGCTGTTGGAATCCTGCTTTTAGTGCGTACTGCTGATTGAGTTCGCCTGCATAAGCAGTCAGAGCGATCGCAGGTATCTTTTTTCTCCCCAGTTCTGCTTCCAGAGTCCGCACCTGTTCTATCAGCATATAGCCGTTCATCTCTGGCATCCCAATATCGCTGAGTAAGATATCTGGCTTTGACTGGGTTAGCGCTTGTAATGCTTCATGTCCTGATGCTACTGCGGTGACGATCGCACCAAACTGTTCCAACACAAAGCTGAAAAAGTCGCGGCTATCATCATTGTCATCCACAACCAGCACTTGTAAACCCATGAGGGGAGAGTAGGGAAAAGCGGCAGTTGAGGAATCAGTATTTGTGTCATTCTTGATTGTTGCATTGTCCTTGATGAGCGGCAACCTAACTGTGAAAATCGCTCCCTTTTCCTCACCAGGGCTTTCCGCCCAAACTGTTCCCCCGTGCATCTCGATCAAGTGACGAGCGATCGCTAAACCTAACCCTAATCCACCAAACCTTCTAGTTGTTGTACTGTCACCCTGCCGGAAATAATCAAATACATGAGGTAGAAAATTCGGGTGAATACCTTTACCTGTATCGCTGACAGTAATCTGCGCCTGAGCCTCAATGCGCTCCAATCGCACACTTACTTTTCCCTCAGTCTCAGTAAACTTGACGGCATTCGAGAGAAGGTTCCAGAAAACTTGCTGTAAGCGGGCTGGATCGCCCAAAACTTTCCCTACTGTTGGATCGAGCTTCGTCTCAATCTGAATGGTTTTAGCCTCTGCTGCCAAATGCACTGTTTCCATTGCGCCTTCAATGGTAGATACCAGATCGACTGGAATCATGTTGAGGCTGAGTTTGCCTTGGAGGATGCGAGAAACATCTAATAAGTCTTCAATTAGTTGAGCTTGTAATTTGGCATTGCGCTCAATAGTTTTCAATGCTTTGTTGAGCGATGCCTCATCAAATTTCCGGCTCTGCAAAAGTTTTGCCCAACCGAGAATCGGATTCAAGGGCGATCGCAGTTCGTGGGAAAGTACCGCCAAAAACTCATCTTTGATTCGGTTAGCAGCTTCAGCTTCCGCCCTGGCTCTTTGCTCGAGTTGCAAAAGGCGATCGCGTTCTTCTTCAGTGCGTTTGCGATCGGTGATATCAGTTAGCATGGCGATCGCACCCAAGCACTCACCCTGTTGATTCAAAATCACCCTCGCAGAAATCAGTGTCCAGATGTACGAACCATCCTGGCAGCGCAATCGCCCTTCTTTAAGATCGCTTTCTTCTCCCTTGAACCACTCCAGTTTCTCTTTATCTGCGATATCATCAGCCAGATCCATAAAATCAAATATAGAACGACCGAGTATTTCTTCTGCCGGATAACCCAACATCTGCGATATCCGCTGATTTACAAACTCTGTTCGGGTTTGGGAGTCAATCATCCAGATTCCCTCATAAGAGGTATCAACAATTCGGCGATACTTGGCTTCACTCTTTTGTAAAGACTCTTCTGCTTGCTTGCGCTTACGCCGCTCCTTAGCTTCCCGCAATGCGCGTTGCACTGAGGGAACTAACCGCCCTAGCCGTTGCTTTAATACATAATCGGTTGCACCGTTCTTCAAAGCTTCGATCGCTAATTCTTCACCCAGTACAGCCGAAACAAAGATAAAAGGAACCTCTGGGGTGCGATTTCGGGCAATTTCCAGAGCCAAAATTCCATTAAAAGATGGCAAGGCATAATCGGCAAGAATTAAATCGAAAGTCTCTGTTTCTAAAGCGGCAACGAAATCAGCATCAGTTTCAACTCGGATCAGTTCGCAATTAATTCCTCCTTCAGTTAGTATCGCTTGGGCAAGCTCTGCATCTAACACGCTGTCTTCCAAAAGAAGGAAACGGAGGACATTCATCTGTTGCTCTCCTTTTGAAGATGAGGTACCGGAGGTAAAGCACCAACCGGAGGCTGATTGATCACCGCCCAAAACAGTCCCACACCTTTAATAGAATCGACAAAATCATGGTAATCTACTGGCTTGACAACATAAGCATTGACCCCTAACTCATAGCATCGAACTAAATCCGGTTCCTCGCGGGAAGAAGTCAGCACCACCACTGGAATCACTCGCATTACTGGATCGGATTTGAGTTGTGCCAATACTTCTAATCCATCAACTTTAGGCAGTTTCAAATCGAGCAACACTACCACAGGATACCCTTCCATTCGCAACCGGAACAACCCGCGGCGATAAAGATAATCTAGTGCTTCTTCACCATCACGTACCACCACTACTTCATTGGCGAGATGGTTTTCTGACAAGGCAGCTAATATTAACTCTGCATCGTTGGCACTGTCTTCAATTAGCAGAATTCGCTTGAGTTCTTTCATCACTCTCCTTCTTGGACAATTTAGGCAGCGAGAAATAAAAGGTGGCGCCACTGTCAACTACAGCCTCTGCCCAAACTCGACCATTATGCCGATGAATAATGCGTTGCACGTTTGCCAATCCAACACCAGTACCTTCAAATTTTGGGTCGCTATGTAGACGTTGAAATACTCCGAATAGCTTATGTACATATTGCATATTAAAGCCTACGCCGTTATCTTGTACAAAAAAGACAACTTCGTTTTCGTTGTCAATACCTCCAACGGTGATTTCTGCTAGGTTTTTAGTCTGGGTATATTTTACGGCATTGCCGATCAGGTTGCGAAGCACGAGCCGCAGCATGGAGGGGTCGCCCTGGATTTCTGGCAGTGATTCGATGTGCCAATGGATTGTGCGCCCTTGGGTTTCTGCAATCAAATCGCGTTTTACCTCTTGTACTAATTCCTCCATATTGAGGTTGATGTAGCGCATTTCGGTGCGCCCCATACGAGAAAATGTCAGCAATTCATCGATTAGTATTCCAGCCTGTTTTGCAGTTTCGGCAATTATTTTTAAATAGCGCTGACTCGTTTCATCTAAGGTTGTTGAGTTATGCCGTTTCTGAAGCAATTCGACAAATCCGGCGATGTGGCGCAGCGGTGCCCGCAAGTCGTGAGAAACTGAGTAAGAAAAGGATTCAAGTTCTTTATTGGCGGCTTCGAGTTGGATAGTGCGTTCTTGAATCCGTTGCTCTAGCATTTCGTTGAGTTGTTGCAGAGCAGCTTCGGCAACTTTGCGATCGTGAATGTCGCTGGCGATGCCCACCCACTTGATAATCTGTCCGCTTGGATCTCGAAATGGTAAACCCCGGACAATATGCCAACGATAGCTACCATCAGAAACTTGACGAAAGCGAATTTCTATTTCGTAATTTGTAGCATTGGCAACAGCTTGCATCGAAGTTTTCAAGACACGATCGCGATCGTCGGGGTGAATGGCAGAAATCCAGCCATAGCCAGCAGTCTGCTCCATTGTCTGTCCGGTGAAGTCTAACCAGTATTGATTGCAATAGGTAATTCCACCATTGCCTAGGCGTAGCCCGTCGTAGACATCGCCCATCCAAATTGCTTGTGGTGAGACTTCCGCTAAAATTCGGTATCGCTCCTCGCTGTCACGTAGCGCTGCCTCTGCCAAGTTGCGATCGTGGATATCAACACAGGAGCCGATATAGCCGAGAAACTCTCCCGTTGGTGCAAACCGAGGCACACCAGTATCAAAAACCCAACGGTATTCGCAATCATTGCGTCTGAGACGATATTCCATTTGAAAATTTTGTCGGGCATTAAAAGCATTGGTGTATGTATCTAAGCAGCGCTGAAAATCATCAGGATGAACACCTTCAGTCCACCCATTGCCCATCTCTTGCTCCAGAGTTCGCCCGGTAAAATCTAGCCAGGGTTTATTAAAGTAGTTACAAAGTTTGTCAGTGCCGGACATCCAAATCAGTACGGGAGCAGTGTCTGCCATCTGGCGAAAGCGGGCTTCACTTTCGCGCAACGCTGCTTCTGCCAAGTTGCGATCGCGTAGCGCAGCTTGCTGTTCGCTGATGTCAGTGATCAATGCCGCATACCCTTCAACAATTCCCTGTCTATTAAACTGGGGAACGTAAATCGCATTAATGTAACGTGTGCCACCATCTTTATAAGGAACTTCACTTTCAAAAGTAACCTGTTCTCCTGCTAGTACTTGTTCCACATAAGGACGAAGCACTTCATAAGCGGATTCACCCAAAACTTCCCAAAGATACTTCCCATAAACTTCTACCGCCGAATGCCCAAACCACTCTTGATAAGCTCGATTGTTGAAGCGGTAGCGTTGTTCTGAATCTACAAAGGTAATCAGAACTGGCAGCGTATCTGTAATTAAACGAAGTTCTGTTTCTCGTTGCCGCAGTGCTTCTTCTATGAGCTTACGGTTGGTGATATCGCGCCAGCAATCTATTGCACCAATAATCTCACCTTGGGAATCTCGAATTGGTACGACATTGGCGATCGCTGTAATTGTAGTTCCATCTGGACGTTCAATGATGCATTCTTCATCGCGGATCGTTTCACCATAGCGCGTAGCACGGTATAAAGGTAGTTCTTCTAAAGTGAGGGGCGTTACACCATCAGCCAAGAACAGATTGTAGAGCTGAACATAAGATTCAGAAGATATACCAACGAGAGATTCATTCGGTCTGCCCAAAAGCTCTTGCGTGAGTTTGCTGTTAGCGATGATTGGGAAATCAGGGGCGCCGCCAGCGATCGTAATTCCCTCTGGAACGTGTTCTAAAAGCATTTGCAAAATGCTCTGGGCTTCTTCTGCTTGGCGGGAGCGATGCTGGGCTTCTGCTTGGGCTTGTTTGCGTTCGCTTAAGTCAAGTACAAAACCAATGATTGTCCGATCTCCCTCTTTGGCAAAGCCAAGTAGAACGGGAATTAGAGAGCCGTCTTTGCGGATGTATTCCTGCTCAAAGGGCTTACAACTCCCAGTCATTGTCAGTTCTTGAATCGCTCGTTCACTCACCTCAATGTATTCGAGTGGAACGATCTCGCCCCAGCGGATTCGGCCAGAGTACAAATCCTCGCGGGTATAATTGAGCATTTTTAGAAAGGCATCATTGGCTTCAACGATTAAGCCGTTCAGATTGGCCACTATTACCCCAATAATATTGGACTCTGTTAAGCGACCAAACCGGGCCTCGCTTTCGTGTAGTGACTTCAAGTTTGCCTCAGCTTGCCGTTGAGCTGTGCGGCGTGATTCGTTAAGCCAGCTGATTAACCCTGCTGTCAGCATGAACACTGCCAAGGGAACTACAATATTCGGATTTGTAATGTTCAGCCGATCGACTGGCTTAAAAAAGAAGTAATTGACTGCCAAAGTAGACAAAAGGGTTGCAAGTAACCCTGTCCTTAAGCCTCCGTACCAGGCACTTACCATTACTGCACCAAAAAACAGTGCCGCAGGCGTTGGGGTGAGATATGGATGGAGTAGCAGAGTTGCCCACAGTGCTAAGGCAACGGATAGGGAAGCAACACCATAGTGCAGCAGTTTCTCCCAGATGAATGCGCCCTTGTCTCTATTGCCAGAAAAAATGTTTTGGGATTCAGATGCCCTCGTCTTACGACTCATAACCCTACTCTGCTTCTGGAAAATACTGATTTAGCAGTCTTTTCCCAGGTTCACCCATCTTCCGTAACATTTCTTCTATTAGTTTTAGTGCTATGTGTGAAGGGACTGTATGCCCATTCTCCCAACGGTTGACTGTTTTGAAGGAAACCCCTACTTTAGCAGCAAACTGTTTCTGGGAAAGATTGAGCTGTTGACGAAGTTCCCGAATTAAATCTAAAATTTCCACCCGCTTGGTTACAGACATATCTGTATTTTTTTTCCATAGAATAATCACATTAGGACAGATGTCCTAATGTTTATCTCCTACTTAGGGAATATCTTCTTTGTTTTCGTCTCTAACTGAACCGTTTGAGTTAGAAGGTTCAATGATGAATTGACTGCGATCGCTTACCCTTTTAGTATTTAAGCATTTGCACCCAGAATAGAAGAGTCATAGTGCTGTAGTAAATCTTCTGGAGCGTTGTAAATTGCGATCGCTTGCGAATGTTTATTAACACTACCCCTTACCCCCAACACCTTGCCCAGACGAGGTTTCACGTTTTCTTAGTGACATTCAGTCTTAACCCAAGTGTATTGGCTTATAATTATCTGCAATTGCGATCGCGTTCAAGACACTTAGGCGATCGTACAGTGCCGGAGGCGGACGCTAAGAAAGTTTGTAGAATTTGTTAGTTAATAGGGTAGGCATCATTATACCGAATCCTTATTGGTAAGAGGTCAAGATGGTACAAACACCCGCTAGTCCAGAAACCGAAACCCTATTGATTGAGTTGCCTAAGTCCATTGGGCTGTATGTTACCCAAGAACAGTTTGCTGCTTTAGCCGCAGCCAACCGAGACTTGAGACTGGAAAGAACCGCACAGGGAGAATTAATAGTGAACCCACCAACAGGCTGGGAAACTGGGAGACGTAATTGGAGTATTTCTGGCGAATTGTATTTGTGGTGGCGTAATGCGGGCGAACCTGGTCAAGCCTTTGACTCTTCTACAGGCTTCATTTTACCCAATGGTGCGACTCGCTCTCCCGATGCTTCTTGGGTGAGTGGAGAACGATGGCAGGCGCTTACTTCGGCACAAAAAGGAACGTTTGCTAATATCTGCCCCGATTTTGTGGTTGAGTTACGCTCTAGTTCAGATACCCTCAAGTCCCTGCAAGATAAATTGAGGGAGTATATCGACAATGGCGTTAAACTTGGTTGGTTAATCGATCCGCAGCAGGGACGGGTGGAAATTTATCGACTGGCTAAGGATGTGGAAGTGTTGGAGAATCCTGCTGAGTTGTCGGGTGAAGCCGTGTTGCCGGGTTTTGTCTTGAATTTGCGACGGGTGTGGGATTGAAAGCATCTTGCTTGCTACGGGTTAATTAATGCGTAGCTTGCTTCTCGCTGGAGGCGAGTCTTACGAATTACGAACTTGTACTGAGCGACTTGCCCTGAGCGTAGTCGTTGGCGCAGCCTCTCGTAGAGAAGGGAGCCGAAGTATTACGAATTATTTAATATCATCGCAGAGATGCTTGTCGCTCTCACCCAAATTCGGGTTATTCTGCAAATAATCATGCAGCCAATTGCAACCCCGCACCAACAATCGGTCTAAATTCTCCACAGGCCACAACCGCGCTGTGTTGTCAGCTGATGCCGTGGCGATGGTTTTGCCGTCCGGGCTGAAACTCACACTATTGACACCGTCTTGATGCCCTTTGAATTCTTGCAGCAGTTGCCCGTTGAGCATCCACAACCGCGCTGTCTCGTCAAATGATGCCGTGGCGATGGTTTTGCCGTCAGGGCTCAAACTCACACAACAGACTAAACCTTGATGCCCTTTGAATTCTTGTAGCAGTTGCCCGTTGAGCATCCACAACCGCGCTGTTGTGTCAAGTGATGCCGTGGCGATGGTTTTGCCGTCCGGGCTGAAACTCACACTTCTGATATAGCCTTGATGTCCTTTGAATTCTTGTAGCAGTTGCCCGTTGAGCGTCCACAACCGCGCTGTCTTGTCAGATGATGCCGTGGCGATGGTTTTGCCGTCCGGGCTGAAACTCACACTATTGACACTGCCTTGATGCCCTTTGAATTCTTGTAGCAGTTGCCCGTTGAGCGTCCACAACCGCGCTGTCTTGTCAGATGATGCCGTGGCGATGGTTTTGCCGTTCGGGCTGAAACTCACACCCCAGACTCTGCCTTGATGCCCTTGAAACTGGTTACGTTCTTTAATTTTATTGAGAATACTATCCAAAGCAAAAATAGGGCTGATAGCTGGATATTTTTCTAAAGGACGACCATCTTTGACCAAAGATTTTAACTCTTTACCACTCTGCACTGCTGACACTAGCAATTCTAACCCGGCATACTCAGACTGTCTTAAAGCATTAACTCCAGCCCGTTCTAATTCGGTTGCCTTTTGTGCTTCTTTACGTGCTGCTTCTGCTGCTTCTGTTGCTTTCTGTGCTTCTGTAAGTTTTGCTTCCGCTTGTTCGAGAGTGGTTTGGACTTGTTGTAATTTTACCTCAATAGTTTTTATTTCTTCCCTTACCGTTTTAATTCTTTCCTCTGCTTGCAAGCGTTGTTCTCGCTCTCTATTTAGTTCTGCTAATATTCCATTGTCCTGTTGTTGGCGAATAAAGGATACGAGATAATCATGCACCAATTGATAACGGTCAGAAGGCAACTCTGGTAACAGCAACACTAACCTTGATGCCACAAAAATTTCTAACACCAAATCTAATTTATTAACTTCTGCAACCAAATCTACTGCTAACTCAGCACGAGTTTTTAAAGGACGAGTACCATTTTCATCTGTGAGTAAATATAAAACCAGTCGTGCAACTTGTTCATTCTCCGCACCACAATCATGGATAACTTCTTCTAAAAATCGCTCAACCAGTTTTTCTTTAGTGCCAAATTGACGATACTTATCTAAAGTAGTAATTTTTTCAGTTTGCAGTTGCGTCCCCACAATTTGTAACTCAATCGGGCGAACCTCACCCAAATCACCTGCTAAATCCCGCACTAATTCATCAATTAATGCAGGCTCTAAGTAAAAGTGAGAGCGTTCTGTTAAACTCTGCACAACAGCCATAGCATCGGCTGGCGAAAAGTTACCCAAGTAATAACGAATATTTTTATCGAGAATATTATTATTAATTGCAGTTAAATTAAACTGACGGTCTAATTCTAATAAATAATGTAAATAATCTTCCCGCAAAGACAAAATTATCTTGACAAAAGGAATATCTAGACAAACTCGCAAAAACTCATAAAATGCTCGTCGTTGACCTTGGTCTGGATAAACAAAGAAAAACTCCTCAAACTGGTCAAATATTAAAACCGTCAATAAATTCCGGTCAGCATTTCTCCGTAATTGTTCTAAAATAGCTGTTGAAGAATCAAGATTAGCAAATAATTGATTACCTCTGACTTCCTCAAAAGCTTTAGCCAAACTCTGCCCCAACATCCCTACCCAATCTGTATAAACTCGCAACAAAATAGGTAAAGCATCTCGCTCACCAATTGCTTCCTGTTGCAATGCTGGGATTAATCCACCCTGTAAAATCGAGCTTTTACCCACTCCTGACTGACCATGAATTACAGTCAATTTATGCTCAGTCCCGCCAATTCTTTCTCGCAACCGCTTCACATCTTGTCCTCGACCAGAAGCGGCAATTTCTTGAGCAATTGTTTCCGGATTTTCGATCTGCAACTGTGCAGAATTAATTGCCTGTCGCTGCGGGTTGAGATAAGATGCACCAACAAAAGCGCGAAAACCATACTGTTGCTCAATTTGTAATTGTTCTTGCTTAATCTTAAAAGCTTTAAGATATTCACCTTGTTCAAAGTAGAGTAAGCGTAACCTTTCTAATATAGATATATATAATTGCGGGTTATATTGATGATTACTTTCAGCTTTAGCAGCTTTTAAACTATTAATTGCTGCTTCAACTTGACCTAAACCCTGTTGAGATTTAGCTAAAATAAACCGATGCCAACTAAATTCATTTGATTGTAAATTAGGTATCTCAGCTAATATTTGTAATGCTTGCCCTGCGAGTTGGTTAGCTTCTTGCCAGCGTGACTGTTCTAAAGCTACTTCTGCCAAAAAACCATAATCTTTAGCCAACTGCAACGACGTGCCATAATTTTGATGTAGCGGCAGAGATTTTTCCACAAGGCTTTGCAACTCTGACCATGCTTTTAAACGTTGCAGCACTTCACCCAGCTTAGTAATATATTTTGCAACTAAATCTGAACGTTGTGCTTGTTCAAAAATTTCAATAGCTTGCTGAAGGTAATTTTTAGACTCTTGCCAATAGCGTTGATTTTCTGTCTGATTTTTTTCAGCTTGGCGGTTATAAACTGAAGCAATATTAACGAGTAATATACCTTGTCGCTCTAAATCATTACTTTGTCGCCAGAACTCCAAGCTTTGTTGATAATGTGTTAAAGCAGAATCTATCTCATCATGTAGATAATCATTTAAACCAAGCACAAATTCTAAACTTGCTTGCAGTGCTGGCTCTAATACCTCTTGACGGTTTTGCAAATCTTGACGAGCAGTTTCTAGTTCCCGGCAAATTTGGGGATTCGGCGTGATATCACCAGCAAAGATTTCATCGCTTTTTTGCTGAAGGAAATTGACTAACTCATCAGTAGGATTTTCAAAGTCAATAATAGTTGCCCAACTTTCTAAATCAGTTGCTAATCGAATCAATTTTTGCAGAACTTGGTCATTAACCCACAACAATGTCGGAAACGGGAAGTTCTTTCTAAACTCTTCCCGTACTTGGTTAGCTGAAGTCAGAACTGTATCAATATCTTTAACCGACTCCAAACCAAAAATCATTAATGCAGGTGGCTGTTCATCTCCCAGTTGTTCGCGTATATTTGTGTAAAGCGTTTTGACTGATGCAGGTAAAGTAATTTCGCGAATGTGTACAGGAGATAATTGGCGCAGTCGTTCTACCATGCGCTGACGTAAATCAGCATAGTTACAGCGCAGTAAAATCAGCGAAAATGTTTCCTGAGAAAGGGTAATTGTTCGCACCAGAGTTTGCAATGAATGCTCATTGTCAAAGGCTAAATTTTCTGGCTCTTGCTGATTACTCATAACATAGATAATTTACCTTATATTACCTGTTTGTATAATTACATCATGTAAGTAGAAGGCAGTAGGCAAAAGAATGATTTCTACTAGTTGTAAGCTGTAGTTGTGAAAATTACAACTGAGACCGCTCCCGTGAACCCTGGAACCGCTCCCGTGAACCCTGGAACCGCTCCCGTGAACCCTGAAGCCACTCCCGTGAACCCTGAAGCCACTTCCGTGAACCCTGAAGCCACTCCCGTGAACCCTGAAGCCACTTCCGTGAACCCTGGAGCTGCTCCCGTGAAGACTGATATCATGTCCGCATCAATAGTTATGCTAACCACAGTCATTACACCCTACCCCCAACCTCTCCCTGCAAGCAGCGGTGTACACACAAGTCTGAAATAGCTGATTAACCAAGGTTTTACCCCACCCTAACCCTCTCTTTGCAAAGGGGAGGGAACAAGATTTTCCGGTTTCCCCCCAATGCATCGGGGGGATTAAGGGGGGTAATTGTTCATATATGCCGATTTATAACCTAAATTCTTTGGCTTCTGCCAAAATCGGATTGATATCAAACCACGAACCATCTTCATTTCGGTATTCAAATACAAACATACTGCGGAGCAAAAGTTCGTACCTTTCATGACCTCTCAGGTTTTTCTCTTGCGCCACCTCACGCAGTAATTCCCATTCATCGGGCGTAATTGCCAAAGTTAGCTCATTGCGGCGCTGTTTAATCACTCTATTTACGCACTCTTGCGACAAAGGTGGGTCTTCTTGCTGAAGACAGCGAAACAATAACATCAACAAGTTACGCAAATGACCGCCGCTAACTTGGCAAAGTCGCTCTAAAGTATCAGGACTATCAAAAACCTCAGTAATTAAATTCTGACTTTGTTCCCAACTGACACCAGGAAAAGCCCTCGCCATAACCATCTGTTGCAGCAGTACAATTCCCTGTGAAAATTGCGAACCATCTTGTAATTGCACAGGAACCATCGGCAAAACCTTGGGGTCTACGCCAAAGCGATTTGTTAACCTTCCTAAAGCGTTGGAAAAAATCAACACTAACGGAATAGTATAAACAACATGACAATTTAGCTGGTTTAACTGTTCGCCCCGTTCCACAAAGAGATATTCTGGCTGGTAATGACCGGAAGGTTTCTGAGAATTATCCACTCTGTCGAGATTATCTATAATTACCACCAGTCCTTTTTTACCCTGCTGCTTAAGTTTTTCTCTAGCAGGCTTGAGCAATTCTTTGTTAATTGATTCTAAAATACCATTGGTGCGCGGTTCTAAATATTGCCGTAACTGACCGCGAAGTTTGGGGCTATCTTTAGTTTTGGCGGTAATCTTGGCAATACCTACAGATAATTCCGCCTCAACGCCTATATCTAGCGGCGTTTGCAAAAACTCAGAAATTTCCGTAAACAGATTTTTAAAGTATCCTGGTTTGAGGTTAATCTTGATTGCTTCCAGGCTTTGGCTCACCTCACGAGCTACTGCTAATAAAATATCTGTAACATCAATATCAGCCATATCCAGGCTTTGGCTAGACTCGAAATAAACCACATGAAATCCTTGCTGCTCTAACTCTGCCTTTAGCCGCAGTAATTCAGTGGATTTGCCACAACCGATATGTCCGGTAAACAATTGACAAGTGGGTTGCTCAGGTGAAAGGCGGGTGATAGTTCGCCCAAGTTCTTCAATAATCTTGGCACCACGCACTTTAGAAAAATCAATATAATATTGTCTATCCTCCGGTTTACTCACGACCAGAGTTTTACTGGGGTTGCAAGCTTGAAAAAACCTGACTAAATCTAGTTTCATCACAAATTACCCAAAATCACCTTAATGCTCTTGCCCATTTCAGTGATTATACAGACGATAAAGCAGCTATTTCGGAAAAAACTTCTTCAGATTGAGTGATCGCTTTTGTCTGTTTAATTAAACAGAATTCAATAGTATAAATAGCGACTGAGGTATCTATATAAATAGAGCCACTTGTTGGAAGTATTAGCTGTTCGATGATAAGCGTTCTTCTTGTAGTTGTCTGTCTATATCCTCAGCAGTTCGAGAAGGGTGTCTCCTACGGCTTTCTTCTATAATGTCCAGTACAGAACGATGTTTGGGTTCAGTTTTTTCTGGTAAAATCACAAATACATCAACGCTATCGCCTATTTCAGCTTCTGGAATTTCAATTTCTATTTTGTTTCCTGGTAAAACTTTGGTTGTGATACGTAAAGCTGATTGCATGGTTTTTCCCTCAACATTGATTAATACTGTAGGCAAGATTGTTCTCTTCTATATTCTCCTACAAGCCATAGAGGGCAGCACTACTCTCAATACTTGTCGGTTAAGGGGAAAGGTGGAAGG
>JADEXV010000163.1 GCA_015206945.1 Nostocales cyanobacterium LEGE 12452
GTAATTTCCTCCCCACAGTCAAAAACTTCAGTAATAAGTGCTGGGAGAAAATGGGCTTTTCTTGCGATCGCACCGCCGCGAGTTAGAGGTTTGCTTGCAAGTGACTCAAACTCAAGTTGCTGGACTCCAACCTCTTGAACCCTACTTTCGCCTGAAAGTCCCAAAAGTCCCAAGCCTTGTAATCGCTGATATTATCAATGCTGCCAGTATCAACCCCCAACAGGAAATCCTATTCTACTTGGGAGTGACAAACTACCAATGGTGGTGTCACACGCCACTGCAAACTGCGTCTTCTACTCACGTCCTATCTTTAGAAAGCGCACTCAATAAAAGCTATACAGATGGGCTAGTGGAAATACACAGTCATGGATCTCTAGCTGCTTACCCTTCAAGTGCGGACAATCAGGAAGAAAAAGGAAAATTTCGAGTGTTCGCGATCATCGGCACACTAAATACCATTCCCACAATCTATACCCGCATCGGGATATACAATCACTTTTTCGACATCAACCCCAATCAAATATTTGAACTTCTGCCAGAGGTAAAATGCTCGAATTAACTGCCTACCAACAAGCTTTACCCGTCTTACCTCGCAATCATACTCGTATCAACTTTGTCTTAATAGGAGTAGGAGGAACAGGCGGGTTTCTTGCAGAAGATTTATGTCGAATTATTCTGCAACTCCAGCGCACGAGGAAAGAAATTAACTTTACCATCGTCGATGGTGATACTGTCGAACTTAAGAATATCACCCGCCAAAATTATCAACAAGCTGAAATTGGGCTAGCAAAGGTACAAACACTGGCTGCAAGATGCAGCGCCAAGTATGGAATTGAGATTACAGCCATTTGCGACTGGTTTGAAGAAGACATGATTCGCACCACCAATTCATGGAACACCCTAACAGTAATTATTGGTTGTGTGGATAACAGCGCCGCCAGGAGCAAAGTTCACTCAGTTCTCAAACTGAACAGTGCAAATGAGCCAGCATCACTATTTTGGCTGGATTGTGGAAACAGCAACTACTCCGGCCAAGTAGTAGTTGGAACGCACTCTAATTTTGATATAGTTCAAGCTGCCAATAACCCAGACAAACCTAAATTTTGGTTGCATCTTCCCTCCCCGGCGCTGGTTCACCCGGAATTGTTAGTTCCTCAACTGGAAGAACTCACTGACAATAACCTCTCATGTGCGGAAATTCAAGCACGAAATTATCAGTCGCTATTTGTCAATAAAATGACGAGTGCGATCGCAGCCCAGTACTTACTAGAATTAACCCTTACGGGGGGGTTGAAAAAGTTTGCCAGTTATTTTGACCTCAAAGCAATGTCAACCCGAAGTTTATACGCAAGTATCGACAATCTGAAAAAATACTATATGCCGTAGACAAATCACCACAACTAGCTCACGCATATTTATCCCAAAAAGCAAATTTGGGATAGACTTTTATGAATCGATTCAATCACAAAACACTTGAGTTAGCCGAACATCATCCAGAGTGTTTATCGACGAAAAATTATTCTAATCTCACTCTAAAAAGTGAATCCGAAGTTGCTGGAGGTCAGTTTCATCTCGTCATGCAACAAGTTGGGTTAGGGCTACCAGTCGAATCTTTATTAAAGGAATACCCCCAAATTAATAACTGGGTCGATAAGGTAAAACCTTTTCTAAACATTCGTGGAAACAAACAATGGAGCGCCCAAATTCAATATTTATATCACGATATCCTTCTATATAGCGAGTGCGACCTTATTATCTATGGTGAAAATCAAGTAGTTGGGTTTGACTGGACAATTCAAAAACCTCCTAAATTTGAAATTCTTGAGAGCCAGTGGCAAACCCAATTGAGATTATTTCTCCTTCACGAAAGAACTGGAATGCCATTAGAACAAATTAGCCTAGTTTACTTGTTCATCAACACTGATAGCATTTACCAGTTTACTTACTCTGAAAAGAAACATTTGGCTTTCAAAGAACGGCTAGAAGAAACACTCGCTCCTTTTATAGGAGACAACAATGAAAAGAAACATTTAGCCGACAAAATAACTCCTCAAGAAGCACATGATAAATGGCTGGCAAGAGAAATATCAACTACGGAATATTTAGCAGCAATTCCTGAAGTGGAATTATGAATCCAACAGAATTAAATATCACCAAAATCGAACTCACTTCTAACGGTGGTTGGACGCTCAATATCCTCTCACCCCGGGTAGCAACTATTACTGATCCCTTGGGAAACCGGAAAACCAGCTATTTCGGGTTTGATACCAAAGAACAAGCTGAAAAATTTAGAGATTGGCTTGTAAGAAAAAACAAATGTAGTAGTGCAGTAATCCGTCGCTCCGAACGATTAGCTACTGAATGGGAGGTAAAAACTTGGAATGTACCAACCTCCCTAATTCTTAAATGCGCCGTTAAAGATTTAAAGGAATCTAGCAATGCAACTATCTCTACTGAATCTGTCTTACAACGAGGATAACTCATCACTAGATATTTTCAATATTCCTAACTTAGAAAAAGCAGAAACTCTCCGTAATTTAGCCGCTTCCATGCAGTCAAGAATTGACCAAAAGAAAAATCCGGCTATTGGGAATCAAAGGGCAACCAAGCGCCGTAAAACCATAGCTCAAGGGATAATCCAAGAAGGAATTGAACTTGAGATTATTCAGTCTTGGCTATTTGCGATCGCACAAATGTGGGAAGTAGGAAATATCCCACCAATACTACGCGGTATATCTCGTAAATCACAGGTAGAAGTGCTATTTAGGATTTCTCAAAGTGGAGAAATTAGCCATAAAGTCCAAGAAATACTAAAAGGCGAATATTACCAAGACTGGGTAAAATCTCTCAGTCGCGCGGGTTTAAATACATCAGGCGAAATCATATTAGCAATAACAGAAATTCAACAGGTAGTAAAACCTGAAGCAATTGATACTACCAAGCAACAACTTAATAAGCTTGAGTTAGAAATCATTGGAATGAAAGATAAAGATTTTTTCCCTACCCCCAAATCAGTCTGTCAACGACTTGTTCAACTGGCAGATATTGAAGCAAATTGGCGAATTTTAGAGCCTAGCGCTGGTAGCGGAAATATTGCTGAGTATATCACTCAAACTTACCCAAATGTTCAACTAGAGGTAGTTGAAGTTAATTACAACCTACGACAAATTCTAGAACTCAAAGGATTTAATCTCGTAGGAAAAAACTTTCTGGAGTTTAACCCCAGTCATTTATACAATGCCTGTATCATGAATCCTCCATTTTGCGAACTTGTCGAACATATCTATCAAGCTTGGAAGTTAATTATATCAGGTGGTGTATTAGTTTCAGTCGTCCCTGAATCGGTTTTCTTCAACCGGAAGTATCAAAGCTTCAAAGAGTGGCTACAGAGCAATAATAGCTATGTCGAATTGGTAGATAAAGATGCCTTTTTGAGTTCAAATAACCCTACAAATGTAGCTACTAGAATCGTCAAAATAATTAAACCATAGTGTACTACAAACGTATGGCGTACTGCCAAATTGATGAAACTAGATATGTCACGTACATTTTCCCTAAATGGGGAAAGTATGCGAGATACAAAATCCTTACACAGCAAGAATTAGAACTAGCAGTTACTAAGTGCAAGCTTGCTGGTTGGAAAGTCAGTAATGTCACCAAACTTACTAATAAAATGCTTGAGATTAAACCCAAATAAACCGCAAAGTCTTAAATAACTTCTTGATTACAATGCTTCTTCTACCTCAAAGTAAGGTAAAACAACATAGTGGTGATCCTCATGTCCTTCTTCACCCGCATTTGGAAAAAACTTATTATCTCGCTCAACACGAAAGATAGTATGACCGCTTACAACTAAATGTTTATTGACATTAAGATGTTTCTGTAGCTGCTCCTTTCCTCTTCTAGAGAGAACAGCTACAACATTATTATCTTTCAAATCTTTCCAGCAAACTTCATAGGAAGTATAACCATTATTTTGAGGCATTAAGTAAAGTTGTCCCCATTCACGAGCATAAGCTTTTATCCGTTCACGCCCACATTGGTTTGTGACGTTCGGTTGACTTAAATATAAGTCTCTTGGATCTAGAAACCATTGATAGCGAATACTAGGGGGTAAATTAACTTGAGCTACCTGAACATTCTGAATATGTTGATGAGAGTTCATACTATTGAAAACATCCAATAATATTGGGTGTGTTGAATCCTTATTCTTGCTGAAGAGTATATATAATTCCTCCTTGGCTCTTGTGAATCCTACGTACAACTCCCTAGCACGACTTTCTAGCTTACTCTTATGTACAAAACCATCTTCCAACACAAAAACGTGACTAAATTCTGAACCTTTGGCACTATGAAAGGTGGATAGAATCACTTGCCCAGGTCGTACAGGACGAGCTTCTTCTAAGAGGTATGCCATATCCTCTTGTGTCATCTGTAAACAACCTGACAAAGCCTGTAGCAATGATGACCAAGCAGCATCACGATCGCTATAACCCAATTCTTGGCGTAATTCTTCAAGATGGGCTTGGGGGTTAGAAACATGCAGATTAGGTTTTTCCCGTAATCGGTGTAGGACTGCTTGACCGACACAACTCTTGATAGGACGTAAATTATCTTGTGTGTTGTATAACTGGTAAGCAATATCTTGGTCATTTCCCCAACTATCTCGCAAAACATGCTGTAAAAAACGCAGGTCTTCCCAGCGATGTGCCAAAACTGCTATTTTTTCTTTTTGAATTTCACCAGGTCGAGTCAAAATTTCGGCTATTTTTTCAGTAATCCACTCAGCCGCATCGTACAAATGTCTATACTCTCCCCAAAACACTTTTCCGCGCTGCTGAGTGTTAACAGCCTGTATTCTTTCGTTGACTCCCTTAAGTCGGTTTATTGGAGCGATCGCCTTTTCGATAAAACTATTAGCAAACTCAACAATAGTTGGGCGAGAGCGATAATTTTGTACTAAAGGAATTACGTCTTTTTTTAGTACGTCGTAATCTTTCCAGAAATCGCGAATAAACTTAACACTTGCACCATTCCATTCGTATAAAATTTGGTCATCATCACCCACAGCCATTAAGAAGCTTTTTTGGCTTTCGTCTTCATCCTGATGGTTAAATCCAGCTAATCGGGTAATTATGTCGTATTGTAATTTATCAATATCTTGGTACTCGTCCACCAAAATATATTGGTATCCAGGATGATTTTCCTGAAGATGGATAATAGCTTGCTCTAACAACCACTTAAAACCCCCCTCACCTTTACTTCTAAGTCCTGTCAGTTTAGCTGCAAGTGCATGAAAAGTTAAAGCATCTACCAGCGTTCCACGCTTACCTAAAAGTTGGTGCAGCCGTTTCCGCACCTCGGCAGCAGCTGTGCGATTGTAAGCTAAAACTAGAATACGTTCTGGTGGAACACCTCTCGCTGATACCAAATAAGCTACACGACTTACAATTGTGTGAGTTTTACCCGAACCGGGCCCCGCCAATACCAATAATGCACGACTTTGATCGTCTGTAACAATCCGCTTTTGGGTTGTATTGAGATTTTCTAAAATTGTTTCCACAATTGGTGGATTCCCGTGTATTTCTCCGCAACGTTGAGAAAATTCATCCAGAGAAAGGGTAAAGTAATCTTCTAATATTTGAATAAGTTTTATTGGTTCTTCTTTATCTTGCATTCCAGCTTCTAATACTTGGCGCATAATATCAATGCGTTTACGCCGTTGTGTGTAGTGTTCATCCAAAGGTGGGTACACTCCCTCATACCAGTTTTTTCGGTCTTTTCCTGGAAGCAAATGATAAAGCATTAAATTACCTAAATCTCCTCTCCCTAAAACAACTACTCCTAGACGTTGCATGAAAGCTAAAACCTTTAAAAGGTTTAATTTTGGATATTTAAGAATATCGATGCGTGTTTCTAATTCTGCTAAATCAAGAAGTTGGCTATCTTCCCGCTTCCAGTTTTTGTCCTTAAATAACTTATCTAGAATGTTTTCAACATAGTCAATTTCTTGACATTGTTTCTCCCAAATTTTGTTTGCGCTCTCTAACCACTGAGTTAGTGTTTTCTTGGTTTTCAGAAATAGGCGAGTTGTATCACGACTTTCTTTAGTGTAAGTAGCTAACTTTAGTTGAGTTAAAATCTTCAAACTATATGCAATATGTGCTTTTTTACCTAATTTATCTTCTAAAGCTTCTACGTGAAGCAATATAGATTTTTCTTGATCTATTTCTGGTGATTCGGACTGGAGCCAATTCAAAAAGGCTTGAGTGCTTAATTTAAACTGTTCCAGCTTTTTATTAGATTGCTTTTCAAATTTAAAAGCGATTTTATATTCCCAATTTACTAAATCAAGATTAACCAATTTACGCACAGTCTTAATCACAGATGGAGGGAAAATTCCCGTTACTAAAGATACCTCGCGTACATCTAGTTTAATACTACTTTGAGTTCTTCTAAAACCAATATCAAATAAGAACAAAGCTAATTTATTAGCATCACCGTTTAATTTACCAATTTCTTCTAAGTTAAGTTCCCGTTTCAAGTAAATATTCAGGTAGCAAGGACAAGATTCTCCTTCCCGTATCAATCCAGCTTTTTCCAAATAGAAGATAGCAACCCGTGCTTGAGTCTCTAATATTTCTAAATCTTCTGGCTCTTCTAAAGATAAAGGTTTCGCTAAATCCAAAGTACTTATCCAAGCATCTTGAGTTTTTAGTCGGGGTCGAATTAAATCCCAGCAACTTTTGAGAGCCTGAAAACTAATTTGCGATCGCCCTTGTTGCTCAAATATCCAGTTAAAATCATCTTGATGCCAAAATAGATAAGCTGAACCTCGTTCCCCCTGGTTACGGGCAAGCCGACCAATTTCTTGTACGTAAGCTTCTGGGGTAGCAGGTGGTGCAACATGAATAACAGTATGGATACCTTCTCTGTCAATACCCATACCAAAAGCGTTAGTTGCGACTACTACTTCTATTTTTCCGGCTTTAAAATCTTCCAAGACTTGCTGTTTGTTAGAAATGCGGGAGTGAAAATAGGTTGTTTTAAAGTCAGCTTGATTAAGATGCTTTGCATATTTTTCTGCCATACGGCGAGTAGGAACATAAACAATAGCAACACCCAAACCCAAATTAGGATATTTTTCTATATATTCTTTTTGCTGTTTTTTTAGATATTCTTTGGTCTTCTCAAGTCGCTCTGAGTCTGGGATATCATCAAGTGACTTAGGTCTTTCCACAATTTCTATATGAGTTTTGATTTCGTCACGCCATTGAAAAGATTTTCCATCAAGTGGCAAACGCTCTAAAGAACCTGAGCATGATCCGTCAAGTTTTTTTACAGCTTCTTCCAGGTCTTCAATAACTTTGAGTGTTGCGGTAGCAGTAACAAAACCCCAACGAATAGAAGTATTCTGTCCATTTTTGTAAAATTTCTGAAGACTTTCGGCAATTCGTAAAAAGTCTGGTCGAAAATCATATCCCCACTGGGACAAAGTGTGAGCCTCATCAAGTACCCACAGATGAGGAAGACGATGTTTAAGAATACGTTGAATTGTTGGTTGCCGCAATCGTTCAGGAGATAAGTAGAGAATATCTACTTGTCCATTCCAAAGGGCTTCAATAATACGGCGTTGTTCTTCAAGGCACTGTGCTCCTGTAAGTAGTTCTACCCGTTCAGCATACTCAGATAGTTGTTGATTTTTCAGTTTCTCTTTCAAATTTTGTACTTGATCTGCCATCAATGCTTGAAGTGGAGAAACAATGATAGACAAACCTCGATAATATTTGGAAAGGATAAGGGCTGGAAGTTGGAAAATTATACTTTTACCTCCTCCAGTGGGCAAGATACCTAAAGGAACTGTCTTCCCTTTTAGCAGTGCTTGGACAATTTCTAGTTGATGTGTTTTAAATGTTTCAAAGCCAAAGAACTGTTTTAGTTCCTTTGAAAGTTTAACTTCATTCAATGGAAGTGGAAATGCATTCTTTTCAGCTTCACCAAAGCTTGGGAATTCACACTCTAACCAATTTGGGCGGCGAACCTCAGACACATTAAACTGGTATAACCAATTTAGAAAAACTACTGCTCCTAAATTGTCAATTCCCTTTGGTAAATTGATTAGATAATTCCGCAAACCCTCAACATTTAATCCTTGATGACGCTGTTTAAGGTTTTGCCACCATTTCAATTGCTCTGGAGGTTGTACATAACCAGGAATTATTTTACGGGGATAACCTTTAGGAAGTAATCGCGATGCCCAATGACGTACAATCACAGGTAATTCACAGCGTTGCTGATAAATACTTGTGTAAAGATTATAACTTTCCCAAGCATCTTCTAATGGATCACTAAGTCCTAATTCTTCACGATATACTTTATTCAGCTTATGTGTTGTTTTACCTGGAAAAAACAAATTAGATAGTTCTAAGGTATCGCAGATTTTTTCTTGTAGTGTAGCTGGCTGCTCGCGTCCAACTGATTTATACAGTTCTGGTATGTCGTGACGACGAATATTATGTCCTACAATGACCTCAGCTTTTTCAATGCGGTCTAAAAGGGAATTAAATTGATTATTATTGGGATTTTCAATGAGATAAGTGTCTTCTACAGCTACTAAAGCTACTTTGTAAATATCCCATTTATTCTGTTCCGTTACTTTTCGTTCAATATCTAGTAAAACCCAGCCAGATGGAAGTGAATTATGACATTTATCAATAACTGAACTGTTGGAGTTTGCATCGCTAGATGAAAAAGTCATGACTATACTGGGTTCTCTTGTTGACAATCTGTAACTATGCTCAAAAAAGAATACCTTATTCCTTCTTAATACTTAGAGTTCCCAGTTTGAGAAAAAACTAACACAGTTATGACTTATACTGAATCTATATAAAAAGGTACATAAAAATCCGACTTGATTCTTGCTAAGTATACTGAGTAATAAACCTTTGTATTGCAAGCTTATAAGCAAATTTGTTTTTCAAAAATCAAATATGAGTCCTATATAATTAGCCTGTAAAGGCAAGCTTGGTAAATCTAGCCCCAGGCAAACTATAGGCATAATGCCTTATGATTTTTAAAATTTAGAATTGCTGAGAATTAATATTACGCATTGGCAAAGTAGGCAAGAGGTAAAGTCTCGCGTAACAAGGAAAGCAGTAGGCGATCGCTAATCATCACGGGCTTGGGTAAATGGGTAATATCTATTTCTTGAGCTAGTTAGATAAATATTAATTAATGAAGTCAAAAAATACCTGCTCAAGTTGTTTTTTACCAGACGACTTGAGTTCTTGACCACGACTTTGTTGCATACGCATGGAATTTTGGTTTCAACTAGCCAAAATTATGCCAAAAAGTCAAACACAGCCAAATACTTCCGCCACTGAAGAAACCGCAGTAACAGCAGCGCAATCAGAAGCCCCTCAAGTAAATGCCCAGAATAGTAATAACATACAAAAGCGTAAATCAGCTATTTCTAAATTTGCTAATCCTGAGTACAATGCGCCGATTAGCAACATCTGCATCTGCCAAGTCATCAACCACATGGAAGCAGAAAAAGTTGGGTTGTTTATAAAAGATAAGTATTTAGCAGCAATTAACTGGCAAGGACAGGAACCTACACACAAACACACATTCTCCAGTGGCACCCCAGAAATGGGAGTGTTATTGCAATCGCCCAGAATGCACATTCTTGATGTTTCTCCCAGATATATTGAACAGCGCGATGATGGCAAAATTGTGGGGGTGTACGAATCACCTGATGGGTACGAAATGTACCAAGCACTCGGCAAAGATGCCGCAGTATTGAGACGATTCTACTTGTTGCAACTTGTCGATGAAAATAATAACAATCTGCACTCAGTACCAATTGTCTTGTCAATCAAAGGCGTTGCATCATCAAAATTTGGCGAGGCTTACAAACAGTTCCAACGCGAACTAGAGGTTGCATTCGCCCGATTTACTGATACAACTGTCGCTGAAAAACGTGCAGAGTTTCATCGCCTTGGTGCATTTCAACCCACCTTCACACCATCCCTTGAACCGAAAGAAGCAGTTAACCAAAGAGATAAATCCTGGGTAGCAGTTGTCACTTCCTACAAATCACCAAACCCCGATGGCAGCGATTTTCTCGAATTCTTCTCAGAAGGCAAAGAAATCGATATCCAAACAACAATGCAGGCAAATCCCGAATTCTCTCACCGCATCGGTAAAACATCAACCGTTGTAGCAGAACATAACCGCTTGATAGGTGCAGGCGATATGCCAATAGCAGCACTTCCTCCTAGTACAGCAGGTCATGACTATACAGCATACAGTACTGAGATAGAAAAACTGCCTTACTAAAACAAACTACCTCATCTAAGCGAAAAGGGTGCTAGAAATAGCGCCCGTTAAGAAATCATCCACTAAAAACCAAGTAACAAATGAAACTAACAATTGAACAATCTAAACTCGCAGAAATTCTAGAAACCGCTTACCTCGCAATCAGTCCTAAACCCACTGACCCAATTTTAGGAAATATCTTACTGATTGCAGATGAAGACGGGATAGTATCAGCAACAGGCACAAACCTTAACCTCACAATTCATACTACAACCACCGCTAATGTCGAAATTTCAGGTCAGGTAGCACTTCCTGCCAAACTACTAACTGATACTGTTAGTAATGTTAAAGGCGAAATTACTCTAGAAGTAGAAAACCAAGCCTGCATAATTACTCACAATAGCGGTAAGTGCCGACTAATTGGCGGAAAATCTGACGAGTTCCCAACACTTCCCAAGGGGGAAAATCCGACGGAGATAAACTTAAGTGCCAAGAAACTCCAAGCTGCACTTGAAGGGACGCTCTATTGCGCCAGCAGCGACGAAACAAAGTTGGTTTTAACTGGTGTCAATTTCAAAATTGATACCAACAAGTGGCAAGCTGCTAGTACAAATAGTCACAAATTAGCGCTAGTAACAGGAACACTCGATAGCGAATATTCTGACCCAATCAACTTCACTGTTCCAGGTAAGTCACTTGGCGAGTTAAACAAAATTCTCTCTCAAAGCGCCGATACGAGCGTGTGCAATATTCTTCTATCAGATAGAACTATCGAGTTTAGCCTTCCCAATACAAAGCTCATTTCCCGACTTCTGGAGGGAGAATATCCCAAAATCAATAGCTTGATTCCCCGGTCGTTTGAGTATGAATTTACATTAGAGCGCAAGGGATTTGAGAGCGCGCTGAAGCGGGTAAGTTATCTAGCCGAACGCAAGCAAAAGGTTGTCAAAATCCTCTGGGAATTGGAAGCTACACAGGCAACACTATACACTGAAGCTACTGATATTGGGGATGCAGTTGACTCGGTACTGATGAAATCGGTAACTAGTAATTCAGAAAACATCAGTATTGGATTAAACATCGACTACCTTATCGAAGGATTAAAGCATATCAGTACCGATGAAATCGTGGTGCGGTGCAACAAACCCACGCAACCAGTCATTGTCTGCCCAATGGGAGGACTGCTCAATCAGTTGTATCTGGTAATGCCTGTAGAAATCAAGCAGGGGTTTGAAAAGGTAAATAGCCAAAGTACAAAGGCAAAAGTTAGCGCTCAAAGTGAGTCTGGCACTGAAGAAGTAACAGAAGTTAGCACTCAAACTGAGTCTAGTACTGAAGAAGTAGCAAATGTGGCACAGGCAACAGACGATAGTGAAACTCCTCAAATAGAAACGCCATCAGTGGTAGCGAAAGATACTACCAAAGGTAAGTCAACCTCACGATCGCCACGAACGAAAAAAGAAGCGGCGACTGCCTAAAAAATCAAACTTCCTACCAACCACACTGGTAGGAAGTAAATAAAACACTCGTTTATCATCGAAATTATGTACCAACCACTACATCTCAAGTACCGTCCCCAGACCCTTAATGAAGTTATCGGGCAGGAACATATCGTCCGCACTCTCATAAATGCGATATTCCCTCCTGGGAGTCACTCCGCGATGGCGCAACGCCCGCCTTCTCCTAAAGGAGACGCGCAAGGGACGGCGATCGCACTCCAGAAGATTGCACCCGCCTATCTATTCAACGGCCCCAAAGGCACAGGCAAAACCAGTACCGCCCGCATCATCGCCAAATCCCTTAACTGTCAGTCAACCCAAGAACCAACAATCAAGCCCTGCGGAGAATGCAATTCATGCAAGGGAATTACAGCCTCTTCTTCCCTGGATGTAACTGAGTTAGATGCTGCCAGCAATAGCGGGGTAGAAACAATCCGCGAGTTAATTTCCACTACCCAGTTTGCACCAGTTGAGGGGAGGTACAAAATTTTCATTATTGATGAATGTCATGCCCTGAGCAGTCAATCGTGGCAGGCGCTTCTCAAGACAATTGAAAATCCACCCCGTCATGTAGTTTTCATCTTCTGCACAACTGAAATACACAAGGTTCCTGAAACTATCATCTCGCGCTGTCAAAAGTTTGATTTTAGGAGAGTAGGACTAGAAACACTTGTTGAGTATTTATCAAAACTTGCCCAGAACGAAAACATCAACATTAACGCATCTGGTATTTGGGCGATCGTCAAGTCTTGTGGAGGTTTTATTCGGAACTGTCTTGTATTGCTCGATCAATTGAGCAACCTGGGAGTAGATGAAATCACACCAAATTGGGTTTGGGAATTATCAGGTGTCGTTCCCGAACATGACCTACTTACCCTAACCGAAAACCTTGCTAAAGGAGACGTAACAGCTAACTTACAAATCCTCCAAGACTTAATTGAGTATGGCAAAAACCCATTCGTCATATACTCAAGTTTAACTGGGTTTCTCAAAGACCTGCTAGTGGCTAAAACTGCCCCTGATAATAGACAAATTACTCAACTGGAGGAAGACACTTGGAAGGAACTCGTTACTATTTCTCAGATGTGGGAACTAACCCAGATTCAGGCAAGTATTGCCCTGTTAATGTCAAGACAACAGTTAATGCGTGACTCGGAGGCAGCTAAACTTTGGTTGGAAGCGACACTCATTGAGTTAAGCAATATCAAAGAAGAAAAACAACCTTGGACTAATTGGAAAACAATCCAAGATGCTATCAATTGGGGTAAAGAACAACTCCCACATTTATCTCAATCTGAACTCGAAAGGCATTGGAACAATCTTACTCCCATTAAAGGTAAAAAAGCACCTGCATGGGTACAACTGGTACAAGAGCTTCAGATGAAGTCTCAATTACAAACTGCCTAATTCAGATGTTCGTCACTTTGTAAAAACACTTACTTTCCCCAATAAAAACTTTGGGGAAAGATTTTTTCAGGCTTATTCAAAAATTACATTAAATATAATACACTTGCATCTACAGCAATATTTACCTTGTGCAGTAAGCCTCAATATTAATAAAGACTGCCCTGACTGAGAAGCAAAAAATTAAGATATCAAGTAATACCACAACAAAATTTAACAACTGGCATTCTGGAAGTATCTGATTAAAATTATGCCAGTTGCAGCAATTAGCCTTCGTACAGGACTTGAATTACCAGCAGCGATCGCAGATTTCGATACGTATATTGACGAATTACCGCGATGCTCCAAATGTTTTGGCGAATTATGCCTTGCCAAAGGTGAAAAAATGCCACCTTACTGGAGGCATTTTCCAGGCGTAGGAAATGAATGTCCCGATAAATCAGAAATTAGCGGAGTTATCTATTCCCATCCTAAAACCTTAGATCGTAAACAAACCCTTGCACTATTTAAAAAACGTTTTCTCGAAATTTTAGATATAGCCATTAATGGCACACTTACTATCGATGGACTATTCGCCACTAGACAGGTATCAGAACAGATCAAGGGAAGTTCAGTTCAATGCAGTAATGGAATAGCCCATTTTAACGACTGTCTCCTAGAGATTGACAGACTTAAAAAAAACCTTGACTGTATTTTAGCAGTTGCCTCTAGCTGTGCCAAAAATTTATACAGTAATGACTCAATTAATGAATGGAAAGTACCAGAAGCAGAAAAAATCCAAATGCTAGAAATAACAATTGCTTACAAACAAACTCATGAGCGATGTGTAGATGAAGCGTGCAAATATATATACAGCAATGGTAGGCAAGACCTTCTCAAAGAATTAGTAGCATTTGCATGGCTGGAATACAATTCAAAGCTTAAAAACACTTACAACCAATTAAAAGTACGCGAATTTCCAGTATGGCTGCTTACAGCAACAACATCAATATTAGCAGCAGTACCCTGGTACAGGATTATGACCGCACTATTAGAAGAAAAAGAACCACATACGCAGCCGCTTTCAATATTCGCACTTCCTAATAATCTAGACATGATTTTTGAGGTATTTTTATCATCAAAAAAACCACCACCTAAACCACAAGTATTCATGCCAAAAAAGAGTAATTAATTTTGGAGATTATGAATTATAACCACCGAGATTTTATTACCAAATCTGGTAATAAGATTATCGTTGATGAGGAAAGACTCGACATATTCTGGTCAGATACTACCCCAATACCTGAGTGGCATCCCACAGTAAATATTCCGACCTACGGGGCACTCAAAACTCTGGTAGTCGATATTGAGACGGCAGGGATAAACCCAAGAGAAAATCGTATCTACGCAATTGGCTGTATGAGGGAGATAGGAGAGATTGCCATCTTTATGGATCAAGCCGAAAGCAAAATCCTCTTGGAGTTTTTCAAACACCTAGAAGCAAGCAAACCAGAAGTAATTTACACCTATAATGGAACAGAATTTGACCTACCGTTTCTCATCACCCGCTGCGAGTTACATGGCATTTCTCATCCATTTAGAATTGCATCTAAGAAGCGCACTATCCGAACTGCCCAAGTACGCGGTGAACCACTGGAAATTCGGGAGGTATTCATTCGCAACTGCCTACACGTAGATATCTTTATCTGCGTTCTCAGGTGGGATTTTGTCGCCAAGGAACTTACTAACGGGCGATCGCTTAAACAGGTGGTACTGGAAATGGGATTGCGTAAGCAAGCGCGACTGGTTCTCCCCTATGAAGAAATTCTCGCCTGCTGGAAAGCCGGTTCTGGTAGTAGGGGATGGCAGAAAATCAAGGATTACCTTATTTACGACTTGGAAGATACGCAACTCATAGCTAACAGACTTGTACCCTCATACCACTATGAAGCACTGGTTGTACCGGGAATGAACCTCCAGCAGTTAGCCCTCGCTGGTAACGGCACCAAGTGGAAGCAAATATTCTCGCATCACTATCCAGGATACAAACCCAAACCCGACCGTAAGTATAAATTTCAAGGGGGGATAGCCTACTCTATTCCAGGACTATATAAAAAGGTTGGATACATCGATATCAGTTCTATGTACCCCAAAACCATATTGTCGAAAGGGATTGTCTCTCGTAAGGATACAAAGCGAATCGGCTTGAGCATCTTGCAATATTTGGTAAATGAAAAATCAAGGTTGGAACAAGTTGCCAGCACTGGAGACATTGTTGCCAAGGAAAAAAGAGAATCCACCAAAGTTTTAGCTAATTCTCAGTTTGGGTTCTTCGGAACATCGGAACTCGCCTTCAACGATATGGAAGCAGCCGCCTTAGTAACAGCTTACGGTCGGCGCATCCTACAATTCATGATTGAGGTAATCAATAATGCTGGTGCAACCCCTGTAGAAGTTGATACTGACGGGGTGTTCTTTACTCACCCCAACCCAGAAAAAGTATATGCCAAACTTCAGTCTCAATTACCCAAAGAGATAACCGTCAAATTAGAGTTTATTGCCAATGCAATGTTTATTCCGCAAAGGGGAACTAAGAACTATCTGTTATGGCTAAAAGATAACTGGATTATCCGCAAAGGTAGTTGGAGAAGCCGTTCTCGCTCAAAACTAGAGAAAGAATTCCCTGTTGAATATCTAACCTACTTAATCCAAAACCAATCTACGGCAGAGGAATATTTCAGAGAAGTAAAATCGCAGATTTTATCAGGAAAATACCCGAGAGAAAAACTCTACATTACTCGCAAAATTCGTATTGGTGAAAAAGAACTTCTTAAATTAGGAAAACCTGGTGATGTAGTAATTTACTATTACGGAATCAGAGGTATTACTAATACCAGCACAAATGAGAGCTATTCACGTCAATACTATCTTGACATTATCGAAAAAAGACGAGAAGAAATCCTCAAAATAGCCGCTCCTGCAATACTAGAAGGGAATGAACGTCAGTTATCTCTTTTCTAGATCAATAAACTTGATATTTAACCTAAGAACTAAAAATAATAAATATCAAGTCTTTTTTCAATTCATGAATTCTCAGCATTTTGCAAAAATAACAAATATTTACAAGCAAATCGGCTTTTATTAAAGTATTTTTAGGCATTCCCCATTCCCACAAATAAAAAATATATTGTCCATACTTAGATTAGTAAACACAGTATCAGTCATTATTTAAATGATTAAGTTCGTTAATTTATTGATGTATTAATGGAGATATTATTCTTAAACTGGAAAAGTAACTAATGAAAAATAAATCCTCATATCGCAAGCCCAGGCTTAATAAAAAACAAAGGGCTTGGGTGAACTCATTCCTTGCATCTCATCCTAATGCCAGAGTTAGAAATATCTATGAATTAGATGGCGATCGCGTTGTTGAAATTGAGTGGTGGGAAAATACAAACCGAATAATATTAGACCCAAAAACCTACATTCAAGGAATTATCAGCTACAAGATGCGGGTCAAATTAAGGAAATTTGGCGATGCGAGAAAAACAGCCGAGTTCTCGTACCGGATCACCCCGCCAGAAAAACGAAGTGCATCATGGCACTTAACAGGTCAACTTTCTCTAGAACTTCCCCAGTGTTACGAAGTTGCAGACCCAAACAACCCAGTTATCGTTAAACCAAAAAGGAGGAATACTAAAACCAAGAAAGTTAAAAAATTAATTCAGCATACTCTTCCTCTATCAGGAATTAGTGCCCAACTTCATACTATGAATATCGAAGATGGTGGTGTCCCTTTATCCGAACAAGAACTATTACTAGAAAGCGTATCACACCTAAATCTAGATACTGGTAAAGAGACTAAACTTCCAGGAGCTATAGTCAAAATTCTTTCCCATAAAAAAGCTAGCTTAAAGGAATGGGAAACAGCTATTGCGCTATATGAGGTAACTGGTTCTAGTGGAGTCATAGAGTATCTCCAACAATTGGATTATTGGCGGAAATATTTGGGTACTCAACCAGTAGAAAACACTGTTGAGAAAGTCTCAAATCATAAGTCAATACAGCCAGCACAAAATTAAATATTTACTGAGTGCTATATTTTGCTAGCGGCTATATAACAAATACTAAGGATATGGAAAGAGTTAATACTAACTCTTATTTTTTTAAACCACCGCTTCCGACTAACGCCTGATAAACAAATGTTTATCTAATCTATCATGACTGTATACCTATACTACGGCGAAGATAGCTACTCACTAAATAAAAAAATTGATTATTTAGTGAATCAAAATGTTCATGCAGAATGGAAAGCTTTCAATTACGTCAAGCTATCTGGAAATGAGAAAAATATTGCTGCCAAAGTCTTTACCGAGGTTATGACTTTGCCCTTTGGAGAGGGGAACAAAATTATTCATACAGATAGCGACTCTCTAATGGGAAGTTTATCAAATGAAGATAATAACCAAGAACTTGAAAATCAACTTTCCCGAATACCTTCAAGCAGTATTCTACTAATTACTGGTAACAAAAAGCCAGATTCGCGCAGAACAGTAGTAAAAACTATCCTAAAATATGCCCAACAAGAAGAGTTTCCTCTCGTTCCTAGTTGGGATAAAAAGGGGATAGTTAACTTGATAGGAAAATATGCAGCCATCCATCAAGTTAAACTCACGCCAGATATTACAGATTACCTTGCTGAAGCAATTGGCAATAACACTGCACGAGCCGATAGCGAATTCGCTAAACTTGCTGTTTATGCAAGTGGAAAAATAATCTCTGTTGAGGAAGTAAAACAGCTCGTTGGGAATCATAATACTGACTACATAAAGCTTACTATTGCTATGTTAATAAACCATCCAAGTTTAGCAATAGTGCAGGTATCTAAACTACTAGATAATAATGAACACCCGCTGAAAATAGTAGCAACACTTACCTCTATTTTCCGCACTTGGTTAATAACCAAATCTGGGGTAGAAACTAAATTATCTGATACGAAGATTGCAGAAATAGCCGAACTGAACAACCCCAAAAGGTTGTATTACCTCAAAGAGGAAGTCAAGTTTGTAGGCGTTCAAAAGCTTAAACACAGCCTTACTTTACTTGTACAACTCGAAGCCGAACTCAAAAGCGGAGTTGACAACCTAGGGATTTGCAAGAAAATAAGATACCAATTAAACGGGGAAAATTGTGATATCCCATTTAGGTAGAGTTTCGGAAGGTTGCCAGAAAGTTTGGTAGTGTTCTAACTCTTGTGAGAGAACCTTGATTCC
>JADEXV010000164.1 GCA_015206945.1 Nostocales cyanobacterium LEGE 12452
ATGCTTTCCTGACCTCACGCGCATCTGGCCGACAGTCTATAAATTCTTGTAGTTCCCCAATTTTAGCTTGTAGATGCTGGTTTATCATTGTTCGCTGTTAGACAAAACTCTGTCTCCGTATTATCTCCTAGTCTTTTTCAGAAATCAAATATGATTCCTATATATCCTCGCAAAAGCATATCTAGTTCAGTGATTGGACTAGCTCCTAAATACATTCCTGGTCTTTTCTTTATAGCGCCTAGAATCTCCTTGTAAATATCAAACCGAGGAAACATCAAATCCTGACGAAGCCTTAAAATGTCTTCATTTTCTTGAATTTTTGAAGCATTTTTCTGCTTTAAGAACTGCTCAAATAGCTCAAAAAAACTATTAAAAGCAGCTCGTTCACTTCCAGAGCGAAAGAGAATTATCCCAGCCCAAGATAGAGTCAAATTAGTTTTTGCTCTTTCTTGTATCCATTCTTGAAACCCTTCCATTCCACAAGACTTTATGTCAGTAAATCCGAGTGTGATTAGACCATCTATATACCCAGTTAAGAATGAATCAAGACAAGTAATTGATGGCTTATCTATATATATGACTGGGTTATCTTTAATCTTTTGGAGAAGCGTAAAAAGCTCTTTTATGCCAGCCACCTCTAATTTGGTGAAGATTTAGTAATTGAACAACTACATCGTGCTTTTATTAAGGTCAATCTTTCCTATCATGAGGGGATGAATTATCTGGCAGTGTATCAGCACGAACCACATCGCTAATCCATTCTCCCTCAATATTATTGTTAGAATAATTTGCATAATCATCCCATGTCATGGTGTCGCCAGTTGAGTATTCATAAACCACTCCACGAGTTTGATTATTACCATCTCCATCATTTAAACGAATCCAGGTTACATAATCACCAGATGGAGGATAACCACCACCAAATTCAATACCTGGAGGTTGAGCTAAACTTCTAATTGCCCCTGGCGCAGGTCGCCAACTTTGAAAATGATGAGTTACAAATTTGTCAGGGAAACCAGACCTTCTGTAATGTACTGTTTGGTGGAATTTGTAATTATAAAGAACTGAAGGTTGACCTTGTGGCCCACAAACCAAATTGAGTGGATAAAAAGAACAATATTTTTCCTTAGCTTTATTTGAAACCTGCTCATTTTGAGCTTTAGTTGTACTGCTAATTGTAGCCTTAGCAGTAGAAGCTAATTCTGAGCCAGCAGCAGCACATTTAGGTTCAACAGCACAAGCGTCTACAGACGACAGCAATGCATAAACAGTTTGAGGTAAAATCCACTTAAATATTAAAAGTAAAATAAACGTCGAAATTCCTACTAATCTAAATACAGATTTATTTGCGGTTAATCGCACTAATCTTAACTCCTTACAACCAAAGATAAAAATCGATGTATCTGACATCTAGGTTGTCTGATAGGAGAAGAAAATCAGGTCAGTAAAAATACGAGTATTTAGTAGATTTTTTGGAAAATCAAACCAACGTAAATGAATAATAATTAGCTATTAACTCTTAAACTTCTTAAACTGGGCAGTGGATATGATTGATGCTGCTTAAAATCGGCAAACTCACAGATGGAGTTGAATGGGCAAAAGCGGCAGTGAGAACCAGGATTAGGAGGGAATATTTTACTAAAATTAGTATTTTCTTCCTGATATTTTTGCAAATCGTGCTGATGTTTATGAGCAATATTCGCTAACTCAAATTTTAAGGATTCTAATTCACTACTATTAATACTAATTAACTCTGACTTTTTACATATTTCTAAATTATAAAATGATGCAACAGCTTCTCGTCCGGGGTAAAGATAACGAGCAGCTAACAAGTAAACTAATGCCTGTCGTTTGTCAAAAGCCGACTTGCCAGTTTTGAAATCTAAAATATGTAAAGTGCTATCAGACTCAATAAAAACGCAGTCCATAGCCGCGTATAAGCGAAAGCAATAATCTTCTTGCTCAACTACTATCGGTTTGGGAAAGCCTTCATCACCCGGAGTTAATTGGATAATATCTTTATCCAAAAGCAACGGCGAATCGTGATATTTTTGCAAAATTTGCAGCACGCGTTGCTGGACTTGAACGCTTGAGTTGGCTAATTTAAGTAGCTGGGCAACTCTTTCTACACCATCTGCTTGCTTCAACAGATGCCTGTGATGATGAAACTCATAAACGCCTTTTTGGGCTAGTATGCCAATCCGCTGGGGCGCGGTGGCTTGGGTTAAAAGCGCTTTGACTTGTGGTTCGTGTTGCCGTGCTTTGATAAACCCCCGTCTCATCTGGCAATGCCAGCGTTCTTGCCCAGTCGCTGGGGCAACTAGAGACCAAAGGTGATAACTGGCAAAAGGTCGATCGGGGGTTGACATTGCTCAGAAACAGTGAGAGAAAATACGGTGGGGAGAAGTTTAAGCTAAGGCTTGCTTAGAAAAGAACTTCGGAGGATACTTGCTGCTACACACGCTTTGCGGGAAGCTTTTATAGTACTGATAATGTACCGGAGCAAGTGGCAAAAATGTCTAGCAAGATAAAATTTGGTACCGATGGATGGCGAGGGATTATTGCCGATGACTTTACTTTCCCCAATGTGCGGAAAGTGACAAGGGCAATCGCCACTTACTTAGAAACAGCCTACACAAAAGATAGACCAGTACTTATTGCCTACGATACTCGCTTTTTAGCTGACCAGTTTGCCCAAACAGCGGCCCAAGTATTAGCAGATTTGGGTTGGACTGTGAAAATTACCGATCGGGATTGCCCTACACCAGTAATTGCCTACAATGCCCGTCACCTAAATTCCGCTGGGGCGTTAATGTTTACTGCTAGTCATAATCCAGCACCCTACTGTGGAATTAAATATATACCCGATTATGCTGGGCCTGCCACTCCAGAGATTACTGATACTATTGTGGCAAATATAGAAGGTGCATCGGATGAGTTGCCTGGGAACAACCCATCAGGTTCAATTTCAATTTTCGATCCGAAACCAGATTACCTGAAATTTATCTACACTCTACTTGATGTAGAAAAAATCAGAAGCGCTAATTTAAAGGTAAAGTACGATGCTTTGTATTCTACCTCTCGCGGCTATTTAGATGAAGTTTTGCAACATAGTGGCGTTCAACTAGAAAGTTTCCACGATTGGAGAGATGTTTTATTTGGGGGTGGGATGCCAGAACCCAAAGGAGAACAGTTAGTTGAGTTAGTGGAAGCAGTAGTTCGAGATCAAGCTGATTTGGGCTTGGCAACGGATGGAGATAGCGATCGCTTTGGTATCGTTGATGAACAAGGAAACGTCCTCACTCCCAATACTGTGCTGCTACTTCTAGCACGTCATTTAATCAAAAACAAAGGTAAAACTGGCGCCATAGTCCGCACTGTCGCTACAACCCACCTGCTGGATAATTTTGCTGCTAAAAATGGGTTGCAAATTTACGAGACAGCAGTTGGTTTTAAATACATCGGTGAAAAAATGCGGGAAACTGCCGTATTAATTGGTGGAGAAGAATCAGGTGGTTTGAGTATTATTGGGCATATTCCCGAAAAAGACGGGGTATTGGCCGATATGCTGGTGGCAGAAGCGATCGCCTATGAAGGCAAACCGCTAAGTCAACTTGTCAAAGAAGCGATCGCTGAAGCGGATGGCCCACTTTACAACAACCGCCTAGACTTGCACCTCACAGAAGCGCACAAAACCGCCGTCATCGACTCCTTTACTAAAAATCCACCTACAGAAGTAGCTGGAATTAAAGTCAAGGAAGTGGGACGTAAAGACGGTATTAAGCTGTATTTAGAAGAAGGTAGCTGGGTTCTACTGCGTCCTTCCGGTACAGAACCACTGGTGCGCGTCTACCTAGAAACCAACACTCCCGAAAAACTCACCCAAATCGCCCAAGAGTTAGAGAGTGCCATTGCTAAACTAGAGGCAGTAGCAGTTTAATCTGTCAGAGTTAGGAATTAAAAGTTAAGAGTTATGAATTAGGAGTTAAGAGTTGTAAATTTACAATTCTTAACTCCTCGTTTCTAATTTTGAGCAAAATATAACTCCTAACTCCTAACTTCTCATTTCGATCAAACTATGAAAATCGCTCCTTTTTTGACATCTCTAGTTGTAGCAGTTTGGGTAATTGCGATCGCAATTATTTCAGTCCAAAATGCCACACCCGTATCGTTAAAATTCTTAACATTCCAATCGATTCAGATACCAATGGGTTTAGTGCTAGCTTTTAGTGCCGTTGTCGGGTTAATTGGCATGGCACTGCTGCAACCTCTGTGGGGACTGGCTGGTATTGGGCAGGGGAATTCTCGATTGGAAGACGATGCCGAATTTTTTGTCGATGATGAAGACTTTTAAGGTTTGAAAAAACATACAGAAGTAAGCCAGTTAAGTAGCCTTCATCTGCTAATATGCACGAATGTGCATACAATAGATTTAGATGGCGTATCAGTGGGATAGGGATAAGGCAACAGCCAATCTTCGCAAGCATGGCGTTGACTTTGCTGATGCAGTAACCGTGTTTTCTGACGATTTAGCAATTACCATCACAGATGAACGTTTTGATGAAGAGAGATTTATCACTATTGGGATAGATGCTTTCAATAGAGTTTTAGTAGTTGTGTATACATGGTGCAATGATGAGATTCGATTGATTTCTGCTCGCAAAGCTACGCGCTATGAACAAAAGCAATATGAGGATAGATAAGTGATGGAAGCTGAGTATGATTTTAGCCAGGGCAAGCGGGGAGCGATTGAATCAACACCAACAGGCAAAACTCGAATTACAATTCGCCTAGATGATGAAGTACTAGCATGGTTTCGTGACCAAGTTCACGCAGCAGGTGGGGGAAATTACCAAACTTTGATTAACGATGCCTTGCGTGAGTACATTCAGCAGCGCCGTGAACCGTTAGAAGATACATTACGGCGAGTATTGCGAGAGGAACTTGAGCGTATTGGAAAATAAGGATATTTTGGCTTGCCTAAGCTATGTAACCGATCGAGAACGGCTATGAGCGCAACTTATAAGGCAGATTTTAATTTGTGGATTGAACAGACAGCCCAACTATTGCGATCGCATCGCTGGCATGAAATTGATGTAGAACATCTGATTGAAGAGGTTGAAGGCTTGGGCAAAAGTGAACGGCGGGCTATTGCCAGTCAACTAACTCGCTTACTCTTGCATTTGCTCAAGTGGCAATATCAACCCCAGCGTCGCTCAGATAGTTGGCTCGATTCCATCACTGATTCTCGTACCCAAATTGAGTTAGCAATAGAAGATAGTCCTAGTCTTAAGGGCTATCCTACAGAGCAACTTGAGGAAAGTTATCAAAGGGCGCGTCGGCAAGGAGCCAAGCAAACAGGGATACTTTTATCCGTGTTTCCAGAAGAGTGCCCATATTCTTTAGAGTTAGTGTTGGATGAAGACTGGCTACCGGAAGCAAGCGATATTTAATAATTTTATTTGTGATTGTGTGGGTAGTGGCGCTAATCTGGATAACGCTTTGACGTGTGGAAAACCCGAAGAATTTCTACTGACTCTTCTTTGACTCGGTAAATAACAATGTATGGCGTGCTAGAAATTACTAGCTCCCTTGTACCTTCTATACGTCCAGTTCGCCCCATAAAAGGATAATTCTCAAGTTGACTGGCAGCAAGTTGAATCTTCAATATCACTTCCTGCGCTGCTTGTGGATTCTCTTTCAGGATGTAGCTATGTGCTTGTTCCAAATTACGAAGCGCACGACGCAGCCACTTAATCTGCATTGGTGAGCCTTGCAAAAGTCGCTTTTACTTCTTCATCACTGGCAAAATCTCCAGCATCCGCTTCAGCAATCCCCTTTTGAATCTCTTCGATTTGCCACTGATACATTTCTAGATAAGTGGCTACCGCCTCATTAAGTACGTAGCTGCGATCGCGATTCATTCCTGCTGCGATCGCATCAAGTGCAGCCTTCTGATCGCTATCTATCCGAAACGTAATATTTTCTTTGCTCATCGTCTTGTGAAAGTTGTCTTGCAATATATTATATTGCAATATCTTGCAAGGCAACCTGATTATAGTGGTGATCGCTATTATCCTCAAAGAGTTTGTAGCCCGTAAGCCTCGTACTACATGAAAAAAGCCTACGTTGGTAGGCTTTTTTGAAAGATTTTGGGAGAGCGATCGCGCTGTTATAAAATCAAAATGTCCATTCGTGATTTGGATCATCTAGGGCAGCGCGAACAGAAGCTAAATTTGCAAGGTCTTTGAAAGGGCTTGATTTAGCAATTTCTGTGATTGAATTTAAGGTAATGGCTAGTTGTTCATTATTGCCGGATGCGATCGCATTATCAACAACAGCAAACAAAGCGCGAAAGTTTTCTGCACGTTCATCAAAAGAGCGATCTAGATACGCCATCAGTAACTCTCGTTGGGCGTTAATCTTGGTGATTGTTTCGTTTTCCCAAGCTTCAATCTCTCGTCTCTTTGTCTGTTCTTGTTCAGCAATTATTTTATATTCAGTATAGGCTGAAACCATTTGCTGTAAGCATTCGGCAGGATTGATAAATTCCTTGACTACTGTGGTAACTTTTTTGGTCGACATTCCTAATTACCTCACAAAGTACGATATTTGGCTTGTATATTCGCAGTAACAGGATTCAACTGCCCTTCACTATCTAAAACAGGAGTTTTCATGATTTCTGCAAGTGCTTTAACAAAAAGTGCGACTTTTTGAAACTTACTAGCGTCCCTGTTTTTGTCGAATGATGGTAAAGATTCAAGTTCTTGAAGACCTAAAATAGCAGATTTATTCAGACATTCAAATACACCTTTTAACTCAGTAATCCGCCGTTTTACTTGTTGCATAAAGTCTTTTGCTGCTTCAATTTTAACGATTGCAGTGTTGACTTCAGCGTTGTACTCCCATGCCTTTGTCAATGCTTTTTCGCCTTCACCAGCAAGCACAAAGCCTCCAATAAGAACAGCGGGGCCAACGGTGATACCACCTAACACAAGAGAACCAAGAGCCATACCTCCACCGCCAGCAGCTAATGAGCCACCGCCCAACCATGCGAGAGTTGCATTCCAGGCTGCTGCACCGCTAAGTCCTCCTATAAGTGTCCCAGTACTGGCTACTCCTACAGAGGTAGCAAGACTCATTGCACCACCATATCCTGCTGCTGCTGCCCCAATCGCCTTAGTGCCACCATTGAAAAACTGTTCAGCTTCTAATGCGGCAGCTTTGTACTCCTTAATCTGCTGAACTGAAATTCCTTCCAGCTCTTCTAAAAACTCCTTCTCGCTTTGTTTTGATTTACCAATATTTCGTTCAATAAAGTCAAGAAAGCGCCCAACTGTAGTCATCATCACATCAAGCTGAAGTTGACCATACTCTTCTGCAAGCTCGTTAGTCGCCTCCCAGTCTGCTTTCAACTCACTGACTGCATAGGAGTGACGGTTTTGGGCACGTTCACCAATTTCCTTCGCTTCATTCATATTCCCAAAACCTTCAGCACCTTTTACTGCTCCGAAAGCAGCAGTTCCTAAAGCAATAGCACCCAAAATCAGTGGAATCATGAAATACTCCTGATGTGATTAGTATTTGGTTAGTACTTGTCTACGGGTTTAACATTAAAATAAGGCATCACCTTATACTTATCATTCCCTGAGATACTAACTAATAAACATTCAGAAGGTATAAATTTGATACTGCGATGAATGCAGTTGTCAATCTTTTTCGTGTTGAGTGCGATCGCTGTGGGAGGCTAACACCTCAATGCAATGGACAAGCGATGTCTACGACGGGCTACGCCTACGCACTCGGCTTGACGCTAGAATATTAGTCGCAATCTTGTGGAGATGATTGGTAATGAAAATTAAAGCAGTTATCTGGCAAGAAGACGGTGTGTGGTGTGCTTCTGTACCTGCCCTACCAGGATGCCACACTTGGGGAAACAGCTATGAGCATTTGTTAGAGATGCTGCAAGATGCAATTCAAGGTTGGTTGGAAGTTGCTAGCGAGCGAGAAGAACTTGACCCGGAGAAACAGTTGGTTGAAATATCGCTATGAAAGCGGTTTCAGGTAAAGCACTTTGTAAAATTTTGGAACGGCAGGGTTGGGAATTGAAACGGATTACTGGCAGTCATCATATTTACGTAAAAAAAGGTGTTGATGTTATCCTTTCCGTTCAGGTTCATAGTAATCGAGATTTACCGATTGGAACTTTGAAAAGCATTATGAAAGATGTTGGACTTACCGAAGAAGATTTGGATTAAAAGCGATCGCAATTATCCCAAGTTCACATAACAGCACTTAAGTTGAGCAGTTTTGGGTTAGTTGTAGCTTTAGATAATCAATAAAATCCAGAATTTCGGTATCAGTGAGTTGTAGACGCGATCGCTTGCCATATTTTTGCTGCAAATACTCCCTTCCCTGCTCTGGAGTCCAATTTAATTGAGCTAAATATGTATCACTTTGAGCTATCAAAACTGCATGAATTTCTGATGCCGTTGTATTAGCAGATATTTGTATTGGCTCTTGATTAAAATTTTGAATTCTATTAATTTTGAAACTAACTTTTTGCCCTAGAGCTTGCAAATCAATTTCAGTATGTCCATCCCAACTAACATCTATAGAGCGATAAGTTACTGGATTATAAATTTTACAAAATACAATTGTTTTCTCTCCAGGACTGACTGCGATCGTAAGTGGATGATGCAATTGTTCAGAAGTCAAGGCATCAAGTGAAAGCAACAAACTTTTAGAAAAATAAGATTCACTTCCTGAGCGGATAACATAAGGCTTCTCTGCCAGAATATGTAAATCAGTTTTTTCTTTTTCTCCATGTGAAGTTTCCACTTTTTTATTAACTTCTATCCCTGTTATCACGCCAGTGAAAGCTCTCTCATAAATTGGGATTTGTCTTGTGTCATCGGATAGCATATACCAACAATGATCGGGTTCTTTACTGACAAAGACATATTGAGGTTTTGGGACTGCTCCAAATCCTAATTTAACTTCCATATTTTTGATGCAGGTTTTGGTAAATATATTTATTGAGCAACTAGCTTTTACGATTTGTACCGTCAAGCTATTAGTTGCTTTATAGATATAATTCCCTAGCCAGGAAGCTAATTAACATTAAGGCAGCAAAAATTACAAAATCTGGTGAATCTATAACAAAGTTTCTGGATCGACACCTAGCGCATTCAACCTTTCAATTAACATTTTCACTTTTTGCTCTGCTTCCACACGCCGCTGTTCTTCAAAAGCTGTGCGTTCTTCCGCTTCCCTAATGCGTTCTTCTGGTGTCAGCAATTTTTGCCCTTCCTCGTCATACCAGTACAGCCACTCCCGTACTATACCTTGATAAATTCCTCGTTCTCGCCCAATTCCTAAACCAATTTCTGGTAGCCAAACGGGATTTCCTGACATTAAGATATATTCCCCATCGACTAAGTGATACACTTCCAAAGGCGACTTTTTACGCCGCAGGGGACTATACACAACGTAGTACAAAATTCCTAAATCTTGGGCATAAAATTCTTTCTTGATGTTATATTCTTCTCGATATATTTGAGAAACAACTTCTAGCGCTAAAATTGGCAGTTGCTTTTCTTCCCACAGCACATAACTTAGGCGTAAATCCTCATCAACGAAGCGTTTAACTCCTAAGCTGAGAAACCCATCAGGGACAATAGCTGGTTTATCTGGGTGATAATAAATACCCATATCAACACCAAAGAACCAATCCCAGCGATCGCACCAAACCAAAGCTAGTATCGTTTTTAGCAAGCCGGGAATTAAATTTTGGAGTTCATTATCCACAGCAGTATCATCTGAGTCGGGTAGTTCTTCGGAAGATGGCAAACAATGCAGTGGATTGTAGTTTAACATGAGCGGTTTTGCCAAATCTGATTCTAGATAGATTGTACGTAATCTATTGATGTGCGATCGCAGCACAAGAATGAAAAACCATTTTTAGCGTAGACACCGCCTTGTGTCTCTATTCTCAGTATCAAAATACTTATAAGTGTAAAATCTTTACATCAAACTCGTGGTTTTTCGGTACTGATTCTCAGAGTGTCTAACTGACAATAGCAAAAAAGGGCGGAACTTTGTTCAACTTGAACATTCCAGAAGTCGCAGAGTATTCAATTTCATGGTGAATTTGGTAGCTGGGCTGATTACCTATACCTACCAGGAGAAAAAGTCTTTTCTCAACCTTGACTCAGAAAACATGGCGTAGCTGGAAATTAGCTAATTTTCAGCCCAATTTTTGAGTTGTACCTAAGTATCAAATATGTCACCACAGATCCATTCACGAGTTTTAATCAAAAACTTCCTAACGGTTTTTTTGCCGTTGTCAGCTTTAGTTGGGGTTGTTATTGGGACTATCTACTACCAACAGGTACAAACCGACAAAGTTCTGCTGAAAACAAATGAACTTCGTAAGGTAGATTTACAAACTAAAGTTATCAGTGGAGACTTTCACTCGGTTGTCTCAGATTTGATGGTTGTCTCTAAACAAAACGAGCTAGAAAGAATTTTAGACGGAGTGGATGGGCAAGAACAGGCACTTTCCCAAGAATTTTTATTAATTTCTGGATATAAAAAACTTTACGACCAAATTCGCTTTTTAGATCAATCAGGTAAAGAAGTTGTTAGAGTCAACTTCAAGCAAGGTGAACCAGTAATTGTCCCCGAAGAAAAACTACAAGTTCAAGCCAAGCGCTACTGGTTTAATGACACTTTGCGGCTGAACCAAGGACAAGTATTTGTCTCTCCCCTTGACCTCAACATCGAACGAGGTCAGGTTGAACAACCCTTAAAGCCAATGATCCGCTTTGGCACTCCAGTTTTTGATCGCCGTGGACAGAAACGGGGCATTGTGGTGTTAAATTATTTCGGCGCAAAACTGCTGGACAATTTTAATCAAGCTTTCGCTAACGCCTCTAGCCAGGGAATGCTACTGAATGCTGATGGCTACTGGTTAAAAGGGGCGAAGCCTGAAGATGAATGGGGATTTATGTTTCCCGAGCGCAAAAACCGCACTTTTGGCACAGCTTTTCCTCAAGCATGGCAGCAGATTTCTCAACAAGAATCGGGACAATTCCAAACTGCTGAGGGAATGTTCACTTTTACCACAGTTTACCCACTTGTCGAAGGGCAAAAATCTAGTACGGGAGCAGGACAAGCTTTTGCACCAAGCCAAAATCAAATTGATACTAAATCCTATCACTGGAAAATTGTCTCGCGGGTATCGCCAGAGACGTTGACGACCAAATCAAACCGATTTTTGAGTCAATTGCTACTGCTATATGCTGGGTTAGTAGGACTAATTGGCATTGGTTCTTGGTTACTAGCAAAAGCTAGTGTCAATCGTCAGATGGCCCAGCTAGAGTTAAGGCAGTCTGAAGTTGAATTGCGAAAGCTAGTTGAACGGGAGAAAATTCTTAAAACTCGTCTATCTAGTCAAATTCGCAACTCGCTGGATCTAAATACGATTTTGAGTACAGTAGTAATTGAAGTTAGGGAACTGCTCCAAATCGATCGATGCCAATTTTTTTGGTGTCATCAAGAAGATGAATCTACTAGCTTGGAACTGAGTCAGCAAGCTTGCGCTCCCGATTTAACAGAACCTTTAGGCTGTTCTCCTATCCAGAATGTGGAAGCCTTGAGTGAGGCTGTTATGCAAGGGAATTTGCTTTGCTTTGATGACATTGCGACAGATTCGTGGCTTGATTTCAAGAGTCGGAATTTACTTGTGACATTGGGTTTTAAGTCTCTACTAACAGTTTCAGTTAAAACTCAGTCGGGCCACTTGGGTGTGATTGTCTGCGAACATAGTAGAGAGCTTCGCCCCTGGAGTGATGATGAGGTGGAAATTATTCGAGGCGTGGCTGACCAGTTAGCGATCGCGATTGACCAAGCCCAATTGTATAATCAAAGCCGCGCTGCTACTGCTGCTGCTACTATTCAGGCAGAACAACTCAACCAAGTACTACACAATCTCAAACAGACTCAAGCTCAACTGATTCAGACCGAAAAAATGTCGAGTTTAGGTCAATTAGTGGCTGGAGTAGCTCACGAAATCAATAACCCAGTTAACTTTATCTACGGTAATTTGACCCATGTAAGTGAATATACACTGGGCTTATTGGAATTGGTAGAACTTTATCAACAGTCTAATGCTCATTCAACACCTGAAGTACAAGCTCATATAGAAGCGATCGACCTTGACTTTATGGTTGAGGATCTACCTAAAATACTAATTTCAATGAAAATGGGAGCTAATCGTATTCGTGAAATAGTTCTATCCTTGCGGAATTTTTCTCGACTTGACGAAGCAGATATGAAACCTGTCAATATTCATGAAGGTATTGATAGCACACTACTGATTTTACAAAATCGCTTCAAACAAACGCCCGGAAATAACGGAATTGAAATAGTCAAGGAATATGGTGATATTCCCTTAGTAGAATGCTATGCCGGACAACTAAATCAGGTGTTTATGAATCTCATCAGTAATGCTATTGATGCTCTGGATAGTTATAACAGCCAGCGAACTCTTGAGGAGATAGAAGCTAACCCCAGCCAAATTGTAATTCGTACTGAGTTACGCAACTCGGATCGTATAACTGTACAAATTGCGGATAATGGCCCTGGTATGACCGAAGTAGTTAAGCAAAGATTATTTGACCCTTTCTTTACCACAAAAGCGGCAGGTAAAGGCACTGGATTAGGATTAGCAATTAGCGCTCAAATTGTCACAGAAAAACACAATGGAGCTATTTGGTGTATTTCGGAACCTGGACAAGGAGCAGAATTTTGGGTTGAAATTTCGATTAAGCAAAGTTCTAAACTAGTCACTGCAAGTACTGCTGCTCTATCTGTAATTTAAAAAATGACATGACTAATATTAGCGAGTGTGCTGATTTTGATAGCCCTTGGAAAGAAATTATAGAAGCTTATTTTTCCCAAGCAATGCATTTGTTTTTTCCAGAAACTTCTGCATTAATTGATTGGGAACGTCCCTATGAATTTCTAGATAAAGAATTTCAACAAATAGCTCGTGAAGCTGAACAGGGTAAAAGATATGCCGATCAATAAGTCAAAGTTTGGCAAACCCAAGGGGAAGAACTTTGGTTATTAATCCATATTGAAATTCAAGCACAAAAAGAAGATAATTTTCCTAAGCAGATGTTTACTTACAACTTTCGCATATTTGACCGCTTTGATCGACCAGCAATAAGCCTTGCAATTTTCTGCGATCACAACCGCGAATGGCGATCAAGTAATTACAGCTACAATTATCCCAATACTCGCTTAATTTTTGAATTTGGTAGTATTAAACTTTTGGATTACGAAAATCGCTTTCACAAGTTAGAAAATAGCGATAATCCATTTGCAACTGTCGTCATGGCGCATTTGAAAACGCAGCAGACGCGCTCATCACCTTAACAACTCAAAATATGGAAATTTAGCTTAATTCGCAGACTATATGATTTGGGGTTAGGAGAGCAAGATATTCGCAACCTATATCGATTTATCGATTGGGTTATGATATTACCAAAGGCATTGGAAAATCAGTTTTGGGAAGAGTTTAAACAATTTGAGCAGGAGCGGACTATGAGATATGTAATTACAGGTGAGCGCATCGGCTACGAGCGCGGAAAACAAGAAGGTGAACAACAGCTTATTTTAAGGTTACTACAAAGACGAGTGGGAGAATTATCACCAGAATTCCAAGAGCGCATCAAATCTCTTTCTTTAAATCAATTAGAAACCCTTGGCGAAGCTTTATTAGATTTTACTGCTATGGAAGATTTACTGAACTGGTTGCAAACAAATCAATAAGCTTAGAATTTATTTTTATATAAATTCTAAAAAATACATCTACCGACTTATCTTATATACGATTTTCTTAACTCAGTTCGATGAGTTCTTTTTTACTTTACCAAATCAAAAATTTCGATTGAGTAAAAAAAGGGCAGGTAGAAAACCCGCCCTTAAAGTAATAAATATTTACACTAAACTAGCGATCGCAACTTAATTACCAATCTCCGGCGCACTCAAAGAAACTTTTAGTGCATCATCTTTTTGCTGTGCTAATGTCGGCACGGAATCACGCAATCTTGCCGTCAATTGTACAGTTGTAGCGTCGTACATCTGAGTCAGCAATTTTGGATAGAAACCAATACCAATAATTGGAATTAACAAACAGGCAATGATAAATACTTCACGGGGTTCGGCATCTATCAAAGCTTGGTGAGAAACTAATTCCTCGTTCTCTTTACCGTAGAAAATTTCTCGCAACATCGACAGCAGATAAATCGGAGTTAAAATCACTCCCACTGCCATCAAGAACACGACGATAACTTTGAAGGTAGAGCTATAAGCATCGCTAGTAGCAAAACCCACAAATACCATTAATTCTGCTACGAAACCGCTCATCCCTGGCAATGCCAAAGAAGCCATCGAACAGGTAGTGAACATGGCGAAAATCTTCGGCATTCTCTTCGCAACACCGCCCATTTCATCCAACATCAGGGTGTGGGTGCGATCGTAAGTTGCGCCAACCAGGAAGAACAAACTTGCCCCAATTAACCCGTGAGAAACCATTTGCAACACTGCCCCACTCAATCCCAAATCGGTGAAGGAGGCAATACCAATCATCACAAAGCCCATGTGAGAAATTGAGGAATAGGCAATTTTTCGCTTTAGGTTGCGCTGGGCAAAGGATGTCAAGGCAGCGTAGATGATATTAACTACCCCCAAAACCACGAACACTGGTGCAAAATAAGCGTGGGCATCGGGGAGCATTTGGGCATTCATCCGAATTAAGGCGTAACCGCCCATTTTCAAAAGAATACCTGCTAGTAGCATGTGTACAGGCGCTGTTGCTTCACCGTGGGCATCAGGTAGCCAGGTGTGCAAAGGAATAATCGGCAACTTGACGGCATAGGCAATCAGGAAGCCAGCATAGACGGCAAGTTGGAAATTAAGGGCGAAGTCTTTTAAGGCGAGCGATCGCATGTCAAACGTCACCGTATCGCCGTAAAATCCCATTGTCAGGGCAGACAGCAAAATAAACAGCGAACCGCCGGCGGTGTATAAAATAAATTTGGTCGCTGCATACTGCCGCCTTTTGCCTCCCCAAATCGACAGCAGAAAGTATATCGGTACTAGTTCCAGTTCCCACACCAGGAAAAATAACAGCATATCCTGGACGGCGAACACAGCAATCTGACCGCCATACATCGCCAAAATCAAGAAGTAAAATAGCTTGGGCTTGAAGGTGACAGGCCAAGCTGCTAAAATCGCCAGCGTGGTAATGAATCCAGTCAAAATAATTAGGGGCATGGACAAGCCATCAGCCCCTACTGACCAATTCAAACCCAATTGTGGTACCCAGGGGTAACTTTCCACCAACTGCAAATCTGGATTGGAGAAATCATACCCAGTATAAAAAGCATAAACAATTAGTGCAAAATCTATCAGCCCCACGATAAGGGAGTACCAGCGCACTGTTTTGCCTTCTTTATCAGGAATGACGGGAAGAAGTAGCGACGCGGCTATCGGAAACAGAATAATCGTCGTCAGCCACGGAAAATTAGCTATATTCATCACAATTCGTCTGCTATCAAAATCATGTTTGGCAAAAAGTCACTAGTTATTAAGTAACAGCTTTTTGGGGATTTCGTCTTCCTCGTTAGGTTGATTTAATTAAATTGGCAATCCCCCGTTTCTGCTGTTGGGAGTCTCTTTTGACCTTTGGGTGTGCGGAATGTGGGTTGTGATACTCCCAGTGAAGTCAATAACTTACCCTAAAAAAGCCGATAAAATTATAGTTTAGGGGTGCGATGTCTACGACAAGGCGCTCCGCGTCTACGCGTAGCCTACCGCATCTCTAAAAATACAAGATGCTGTTTAGTGTTGATTCGGTACAAAAAAGCATCACAGGAGAAATAACACTATGATAATCGCACAAATTGAAAGTCAGATTCGTTATGTCACTAACGTAAATGGAGAAACAACTGATGTACTCGTCCCTGTAGAACTTTGGCAACAGCTCATAAGTTCCATAAATTCTGATAACGTCAGTGGTTTAGCTTGGATTGATGAACAAGAGCCAAAAGCACAAATATTAGCCGATTTGCAAGAGTCAGTGCGACAAGCAGCACTAGAAAAAACCTTCCCAGTTTCAGAGCTTTGGGACTACAGTAAGCGATTTGATTGAGTTTTTTTTAGTAAAATAGACAGGGAAAGTTGATAAGGGAAATTCGATTATGTCATCTCCAGCGATCGCTACTGTAATTAAGATGATGGAATCTTTATCTTAAGAAGTGCAAGAAAGAGTTGCAGAACATCTCCGAGAGTATCTGGAAGATTTGCAAGATGAATTGAAATGGAATAAATCATTTAACAAAACTCAACAACAACTGATTGCATCTGCCCAATCTGCTAAAAGAGAGATTGCAGAAGGACGTGCAAAACCAATGAACTATGAAAAGTTATGAAGTCTGTAACTCTTTCTTGTTTTTGGGATAAATATCAGTCTCTTAACAAGCAAGTTAGACAGAGTGCAAGAAAAGCTTATCAGTTATGGAGAGAAAATCCTTTTCATCCGTCTTTGCATTTCAAATGTATAAATAACGAGGAGAATATTTGGTCTGTCAGAATAACTCGCAATTATCGAGCAATTGGGATTTTGGAGGGTGACACAGTTACATGGTTCTGGATAGGTAGCAATGACGATTATGAAAGCTTTTTTTCATAACACGATCGCTATTTGATTTACCACTTATAATAAAATTCCATATTTTGTATATTAGTAGTTTGTTTTAATACTGAAAATCCTTAAATGTCAATTCCCTGCAAACGCCGTCTCAAAAATCTGACTAAATAATGTCTGTACCATAAACTTATTCAATGGTAACAGTATGTTCTCAAGGATTAGCTTGGTAATGTTGATTATTTACACCATTTATAAATTCGTATTCTGAGAATATTTCGTTATCATTTATTACAAAAGAACAAAATATACCCACCTTTTGATATTCATCCTGGTTAAGGAAATCATCTACGGCAAAAGATGTCATTATACATACATCTTTTAGCATTGTGCCTTCTATTTGCCAGCCCCAAATTCTACACCTTAAATCTCTGGGTACATCAACCAAGGAAACAGCCCTAATCGAAGGATCAACTGGCAAGCCATAACAAACTTTCCCATTGTAAATCCTTCCACTTATATGATTACAAGACCTTACGTCTTCATTACAAATATTACAGACTGATTTCTTAATCAAAATCTCCGGGCTTATATATTTTCCAATTCCAAAAGAGACTTTAAACAATTTATCTATTAATTGTATCTCATTTAACACATTATCTATTATTTCAGTCTCAGTTAGATACTGATAGGCAAAGTCAAGTCTATCCTTACAGTCTTGTAATATTATCCAGTTATATTCAACTTCTTTATTAGACTTATTCCATTTTTTATTTTTCGTTCTTTCTTTTATATAAACGAATTCTTGCAAACCTCTAAACAGAATTGCAGAAATTAAGACTTTGTTGTAATTAATATTTAGTTCTCCCCAAGAACTAAGCTTAATAGTAGTTTTGCAAAATTTAATAAAATTTATGCATAATTTTTTAGCTCTTTCATATTTTTTATTTATAATTGATTTATACCAATCATGAAAATATTTATAAGTTACTTCATCTAGGTTCTCTTCATTGATTTTCGTTTTTAGTATTCTCTGGTTTTTTATTGCTAATCTCATTGACAATTTTCTTAAAATCATCAAAACTACCATCATAGTTTATAGAACGGTATATATTATTTCCTTCTACTATTCTCAATTCAATATGAATATTATTATTGCTTATTTCTTCAATACTTTTTTCGGACGAACAACTGTTCTTTTTCTGAATTTGAAGGGTTAATAAAGAAGATATTACCGCAGTTACTACTGGTATAGCTAGCTTATCTATAATATAGGTTACACCAAACCATAATTCTATGCCTCTACGTTCCAGTTCTACCGTTTCTAAACCCAGATCGTAAGAATTTGCACACTTAATTCCTGCTTCTCTTAAGAGTTTGCAAAAGTTAGCATTCTGGGCAGTATCTATTAATTCATCTTCCTTGGAAGCTGTTTCTATATTCTCAGGTAAACAAAGTACCTGATATTCTTTAAGGGTTTCAAAATCTAAACCATATTTTTCTAGTTCTTTCATATTTTTGATTAGGTATATGTAGCTTGTATTAAAAAATATTGTTATCTTTTCAGGCGCAACTTTCAATTCTTCTGTACGACTCTGAGCCTCTGCGTGAGATAAAAAATAATGTAGGGGTGGACGATCGCCCACCCCGATTAAAATCAGGTAACACCAAATACAATCACTAAACCCAAAACCGCCCCAAACACAATCAAGGCATAGAATTGAGC
>JADEXV010000165.1 GCA_015206945.1 Nostocales cyanobacterium LEGE 12452
GTGCAAGGATACCACAGGCACGGTAGCCAGTATTTAAGCCGGTCAGTTCTTCTAATTTGCGCGTCCAGTCAGGATATAAGGCACGCGATCGCCAACACAAGGAACGCATTGCCTCATTAGCAATGTTTTCCGCATCTGGTGCCAACATCCCGGCGGCGGCGTGGGTAGCGGCAGCCTGGAAGTCACGACAAAGCACGGTGACGTTTGTCCCGCGCAATTTTAGTTCAATGGCGATCGCTAAACCAATAACGCCGCCACCAATAATCACAGTCTCACTAATCATTAGTCATTAGTCATTAGTCATCTGTCATTAGCCATTTATCATTAGTACATAACTAATAACTCATAACTCATAACTCATAACTTATAACTTATAACTTGTAACTAAAGACGGGTCTGAAGAAGGATCTGATCGTTACCACAAGGCGCGAATTGGTTCGTTGCCTTGATTTGGATCGCTAGATGGTGTGCTTGTTTCTGAAGAATCTGTATTGTTGTCTGTTGTACTGTCAGTTGAGTCATCGCCAGAATTCTGGGCAACGTTACTCCTGTTGTCAGGTCTTGGGGCTACAATACCACGCCTGTTTTCGTTTGTTTGAGTTGTTTGATTTCCTTCTGTTGCAGTTTCTTCATTATTGCTGCCACCACTGCCATTAACATTGATATTAGCTGGCAGAACTTCTGATTTCTTGTCACTAGGAGCGTTAGCAGTTTGTACGCCCATCGGAAAGTTGATGCCTAGTAATGTACCAAGCAGAATGGCTAAACCGCCAGCCATTAAAATTAAGGGTGTCCATCTACCCATCTTGTCTTAACTCCTTTTTAACCTTTTGGTGTCCACACTATTCGAGAACCTTGTCCCCAAAATCCATCAAACTTTGTCACTTTCACATCGCCTAAAACCTGAGTTTGACAGGCTAAACGTAAGTCTGTTGTAGGAGAATGGGGAGGAAGCGAACGGCGTGCTCGATCGCGCCAGTTCGCTGCTGAGACTTTGCCCTCTACCTTAACCGCGCAGGTACCACAACTGCCAATGCCCCGACAGTTTATTACCTTAGCACCGTCATTGTAGAGGTCAATACCATTTTGCAGCAAAATCTTGCGCAGATTGCTTCCATGCTCGCAATCTATTGTTTTACCTTCAGCTATTACTTTAGGCATTTTTAAATTGCCAAACTGGCTTTTTGTTGTATATTGACACATTGCCTCGAAAGTTGTCTCGTCGGTCCCAGTTTTATGACCACAAATTCTTCACCTCAACTTTGGCTCTATGACACTACATTACGGGATGGCACTCAGCGCGAGGGGCTATCTGTATCGATAGAAGATAAGTTACGCATTGCCCGTAGACTCGATCAACTGGGAATTCCCTTTATTGAAGGTGGTTGGCCTGGTGCCAATCCCAAGGATGTACAATTTTTCTGGCAACTCCAAGAAGATCCGCTCAAACAGGCTGAAATTGTTGCTTTTTGCTCGACTCGACGCCCCAACTCTACTGCCGCCACCGAACCGATGCTACAGGATATTTTGGCTGCGGGAACTCGCTGGGTAACAATTTTTGGCAAGTCTTGGGATTTACACGTGACAACAGGACTCAAGACGACATTAGAAGAAAATTTGGCGATGATTTGCGACACTATTGAGTACCTCCGTTCTCAAGGGCGTCGCATTATCTACGATGCCGAACATTGGTTTGATGGCTATAAGCACAATCGAGATTATGCTTTACAGACATTAGAGGCTGCGATCGCTTCTGGTGCGGAATGGCTAGTCCTCTGTGATACCAATGGTGGCACTTTACCCCACGAAATTAGCCAAATTGTTCAAGATGTCATTAGTCATTTGTCATTAGTCATTTGTCAAGAACCAATGACGAAGGACAAAGGACAAAGGACAATTCCCCAAATTGGAATTCATACTCATAACGATTCGGAAATGGCGGTTGCTAACGCAATAGCCGCCGTTATGGCAGGGGCAAAGATGGTACAGGGCACAATTAATGGTTATGGTGAACGTTGCGGTAATGCTAACCTCTGTTCGTTAATTCCCAATTTACAACTGAAGGCGGGTTACAGTTGTATCACAGAAGACCAGCTCACACAACTTACAGAAGCTAGTCGTTTTGTGAGTGAGGTCGTTAACCTGGCGCCAGATGAACACGCTCCCTTTGTGGGACGATCGGCTTTTGCCCATAAGGGCGGTATTCATGTATCCGCAGTGGAACGTAATCCCCTAACTTACGAACACATTCAGCCGGAACAAGTCGGGAATCGTCGCCGCATTGTGATTTCGGAACAGTCTGGACTGAGCAATGTTTTAGCCAAAGCCCGCAGTTTTGGGATTGAATTGGATCAGCAAAAGGCAGAGGCTAGAGAAATTCTCCAGCGCCTCAAAGATTTGGAGAGTGAAGGATTTCAATTTGAAGCAGCAGAGGCCAGTTTTGTACTATTGATGCACGAAGCTTTAGGAGGCCGCCAGAAGTTTTTTGAAGTCAAAGGTTTTCAAGTCCACTGTGACTTGATTGAGGGAAAAGAAACTAGCAATGCCCTAGCTACAGTCAAAGTCGCTGTTGACGGCAAAAATATTTTGGAGGCGGCGGAAGGTAACGGGCCTGTTGCAGCTTTGGATGCAGCTTTACGCAAGGCTTTGGTGAACTTTTATCCCCAAATTGCAACCTTTGATTTGACAGATTACAAAGTGCGGATTCTCAACGGACATACGGGCACGGCGGCAAAAACTCGTGTGTTGGTAGAATCAGGCAATGGTCGTCAGCGCTGGACAACGGTAGGGGTTTCCACCAATATTTTGGCGGCTTCCTATCAAGCGGTAGTAGAGGGCTTGGAATACGGTTTGTTGTTACATTCCCAAGCAGAAGCAGCTTTAAAAGCTTCTAGTTGACAAAAGGGATATGTAGTGTAGGGAAAGTTTGCGTTTTTGGATGAAAAGGGGAAGCGATCGCCAAAGTGCGATCGCTTCTCACGATCTATTAAAAATGTTTCTGCTTATCTAGCGAAAAAAGCGGTTGTGAAAAGTAGCTCTACCAATTGCGCCATCCACCTTTGGGTGCAACTTCATTATTAGTAGACTTCAGTCCGTGACTTTGCAACAGAGTTTGATATTCTATGCTGCTTGCCCAACGATCAATTTCTCGCGCCCGCAGTACTGGCACTGGATGGGTTAATTGGGCTGTACGGGCAGCTTTGACCATTTCACCCAGTTCTGTCTTGCTGATATCATCGTAAGCGCGGGCTTGGGCAACAAAGGCATCGAGATTCAGTTGGGGCGCTAAGGTGGGAGAACCACCAGCCAACTTCATCAACACGGACATGACCACTTTCGGGTCTTGGGTTGCTAGTAATGCGGCGCGATCGCAGGTAAACTCAGCACAACGTACCCATTCCAAAAGTTGCGCCTGTATGGCTTGAGCAACGATTGTACCGACATTAGGCACAATCGCCGCAGCTAATATTAATAAATTTACAGGAGTCAAGTAAACGCTATGGTCACACTTGAGATGTCCCAGCTCGTGGGCGATTACTGCCTGTATTTCTTCTGGTGTGAGAATATCAATCAGGGAAGTGTGTAGCACCACAAAAGGCTGCTTACCCCGCACAGCAAAAGTATAGGCATTGGGAGCCGGATGTTGCCGGACGTACAACTGGGGAGGATCTATATCCAGGATTTTACAGGCATCTAACAACAGCTTGTATAAATCGGGTAGTTGCTTTTCACCCACCAAAATGCTAGAGGCAATATTTTCCACATAGAAAACCTGCTCTGCCATTGGCCCAAGCCAATTTCGCACCAACATATCTATGCCTGGTATCTGCTTGAGCGCTCTGGTAGCTTCCAGGTCTAATGGATGACGAAATGAGTCAGCTTTTAAACCAATTAGCGGGGTTTTGAAGAAGGACATAGTGCAACAAGCTATAAAAAAATACAACTATGGAATCTGGCTGGATAGATAAACAGCCTCCCACAGTTAGTATAACGATTTCAGTTGGGGGTTTCCTTTATGCTACGAATGGTTTGGTGTAGACTACTTTGCGATGGGCTACATCCCGAAGTTCGCGTTGGCGCAGTTTACTGTAGGTAATCGCCAATGGTCATGATCCCCAGCAACAGCAGCATAGGCTGACTTTTCTAAGAACCACTTGACATCACAAGACAGTTGCGTACAGTATCAAGCAGTTTAAAGCTGACTGTTTGCTAGTTTTGATGCTTTTGCAATCTATGTCTAATAATCAAGTGTCTAACCGTCTTAACCAAAATGTTGAAAGAATTATGCAGAGGTGGGAGGAGCGGGCGCGTGATGAAGTCGGTGCATCAATGCATCAGGACTCTCTTATGCTACAAAATTCCCTACCTGAGTATCTAGAGCAATTGGTGGATGATCTGTCAACGAAGATTGAAAGGACACCAGCCAGAATAAAAACCGATAAACTAGAAAGCACTCGGGTTGGGAAAAAGTATGGACATGAGCGGGCAGGTTTTGCCGACTACTCAATGACTCAACTCATTTTTGAGTACCACATTCTCCGTCAAGTCATATTTCAGATTTTAGAAGAAGAAGCGGCTTTAGAGGTAAGGGAACGAGATATTATTATCGATTCCATTGAGCAAGCCGTTAACGATGCGGCAACTCAATTTTCGCAGACATTGCGAGATATTCAAGAGTTATTTATGGTGACACTGACTCACGATCTCAGAGGCCCACTCAATGTCATAAAAATGGGTACTCACCTGACTCTGCGTCGGCTTAAACAAGGAGACACTCATGCGAATATCGCGGTGAAAATGCTAAAAGCAATTGAGCGTTTGAATTCGATGATTCAAAATCTGCTCGATGCTAGTCGGTTGCGGGCAGGGCAGAGCTTAAAGTTTGAATTTGAAGAATGCAGTTTAGACAGCCTTGTTCAGGACGTAGTAGAGGATTTGAACTTTGCTTATGGAGAGCGGTTTGTTGTAGTTTGTGATACTGCTATCAGGAGCAATTGCAGCCGTAAAGAGATACAACGGGTAATTGAAAACTTAGCTATTAACGCTGTGAAGTATGGTGCTCCTGATACGCCAATTACACTCACGCTTGAGCAAATTGAAACGCAGATCAGCCTCACTATCCACAATAAGGGTAATCCGATCTCTTCAGACGCTCAATCAATCTTATTTCAACAATTTCGTCGAACCATCTCTGCTGGGGATCAAACAGGATGGGGATTAGGATTATTTTTAGCAAAGAGTATTATTGAGGCACATCAGGGGACGATTGAAGTTGAAAGTGCGGAGGGCAAGGGGACAAGCTTTATCGTTAAGTTGCCTAAACTTCCCTATTAGAAGTACAAGTATCATCAGATACTGTTGGCGCTCATTTCACCCCTTTGCTGCATACGCCTACTGAGCAAGCCCTCTCCTTTAGTGTCCGTTGCAGTTAATCTTGATTGGACACACTAATTCACGCTCGGAGAATTGAATGCGCTTTGATTTTTTTACTTTAACTTTATGTGTTCTCGCACTAGCGGCAACAAGTGGGCACGCCGCTCAGTCTCCCAAGATCCCAGCACTGGTGATGACCAGCCCGGATTCAGCTTTTGCCAACTACGAAGATAAATGCAGCAACGGCGGCAACCTTGACAACGTAAATCGCGATAAGTTTCTTAAACTTATGCTTGCTAATAAAAAATCAAAGCTATCTCAACTGAAAGTAGCTCTCCTCAATGAAATTAAACAAAGTGGTGATGAGCCACGAGGCGAAGGTGTCCGTATTGGTGAATGGAATCAAACCTTCCATGACCGAAGTGGTTGTGGCACAAACACTAACAGTTACTCAGCATTTGTTGTCACCGTGACTGGTGGAAATGCAAACCATACGGTCGTCAAATCCCTGCTAACAATTGATGACGACGATAACGCAGGCAAAAGAACCCTCAAGATCCGCGACATCCGCCCAATCAAACTACGAAATGATAACTGAGCAAGCCACTTCTCCTCGCTTCCTAGTGTCAACTCTCTGAAATTTAGAAGCTTCAAAGCCTTGTTGTACTATGAGAAAACTAAGTACAGAATTTCATTAATTTATAGCGAATTCATGAAAGGCAATACCGTGCAATCCCAATGCATCAGCTTGTATTGTTAATGCAATGGGCGGCCTTGTTAATGCGTCAGCTTGCATTAAAAACGCTACGCTTTTACGCAAAACTGTACTAACCATGAAGCTAGAATTCGTGACACGATCAAAGGAGATCGTTTTTTCTGTTGTCACTATGAAGATATTAGTACTGAATGCCGGATCGAGCAGCCAAAAGAGTTGTTTGTACGAAATTGCAGATGAAACTCTTCCCACCCAAGCACCCCAACCTCTTTGGGAAGGGAAAATCAACTGGACTCAAGATCGGGGTGTGGCAGAAATTGAGGTGAACACTGCTACGGGTGGAGCGCTGCAAAAATCAATCTCTGGCGATTCTCCACAGGCGCACCTTACCTATATGCTCAATACACTTAGTCATGGTGCGACCAAGGTAATCGATCGCTTGTCAGAAATCGATGTGGTGGGGCATCGGATAGTACATGGTGGAGAGGATTATCGAGATAGCGTGGTAATTACGGAGGATGTCAAAAAGGCGATCGCCGATCTGTCTAACCTGGCTCCAGCGCATAATCCAGTGGGTTTGGAAGGCATAGAAGCAATTGAACAAATTTTAGGAGATGTCACCCAAGTTGCAGCCTTTGATACCGGTTTTCATGGTACTTTACCCGATGCAGCAGCAATCTATCCCGGTCCATATCAGTGGGTAGAGCAAGGTATTCGCCGCTATGGGTTTCATGGTATTAGTCACCAATACTGTTCTGAACGTGCTGTCCAAATTCTCGGTCGAGAAGTTCCATCTGAACGGTTAATTATCTGTCATCTGGGCAATGGTTGCTCTTTAGCGGCGATTAAAAACGGTTGCAGTATTGATACCACTATGGGATTCACGCCCCTAGACGGATTAATGATGGGTAGCCGTTCTGGTTCAGTCGATCCGGGGATTCTGATTTATTTGTTGCGGCACTGCAATTACTCTGTAGAAAAGTTGGATGAGTTATTAAATAAAGCTTCTGGTTTAAAGGGAATTTCGGGTGTATCTAGCGATATGCGTGAAGTGAGAGAAGCGATTACTCAAGGTAATTCCCGCGCTCAACTGGCGTGGGATATTTACGTGCATCGCTTGCGTTCTAGTATCGGCGCAATGCTTGCTAGTTTGGGCGGATTAGATGCTTTAGTATTCACAGCAGGTGTAGGTGAACACTCTGCGGAAATTCGCCAAGCCACCTGTGAAGCCTTTGGATTTATCGGACTGAAAATAGACCTTGAGAAAAATCAACAGCAGCCTGTAGATGAGGATATTGCTACATCCGATTCAACAGTGCGGGTATTAGTTATTCATACTCAAGAAGATTGGGCGATCGCCGGGCAATGTTGGCAGTTGTTGAAACGTAATTAGAAAGTCTAATTGAATTTGAGTAACATTGTTTGAATATTTCAGCTACCCTAATCTTTTTCTGAAAACAGTCTTTCACGATAAAAATTTTTTTCAATGCCTCACACCCAATTTTCAAGCTAGCAACCAACGCATAAAGACTTTACCAGTTTGCCCTACTATAAAACTAAAAACCCATTGTAATAACGGTCCAATTAGTGACAAAAGTAGCAAAAATAAGAAATTAGTGGGAGTAAAAATAAAAATACTAGAAGTGACACAACTTAGTCCCCATGCCAGCCAATTTCGATATTGAGAACTAATAGAAGTCCATTTTGGAAGCTGATTAACCAGCCAATAGCGAATAGTAGCAAATACAAAAGATGTTACTAACCCAGCAAGGATTGATAATGAAAATGCTAAATGTAATTTCCATGTAAAAAAAGTAGCAGGGAATAACGAAGCTAGTTCCCAAGAGAATAAATTTAATTTAGTCCGAAGACGGCTTAGAATTTGTTCGATAAGCCAATAATGCACATAAACAATATTTAAGCACTCAGGGTTTTTGATAAAATCACTCTTAATTTTGTGAATTATGTCACCATATAATAAAACATTACTTTGTAAAACAATATCTTGTCCTTTCCAAAAATATAAATCTGATGTATCTTCTCTATAATAAGAATTAAAAGTAAGTACATACTGTAACGTTGACTTTTTTTGTAATGAGTTACTCCAGAATAATTTGATAAAAGTGACTATAAAAGTATCTTCAAACATTCGAAAATTTTTTTTAGTAATTACTAATTTATTGTTTGGCGTAGCCTTATTATTAAAGTAAATCTTATCGCTAAAACAGTTGTAGTACCAAATATAAGCTAGTAATTTTGGCGGAACGTATAAAGAGCAGCCGATTTCCCGCGCTTCCTCAATTTGTTTTAAAACGGTCTTATGTAGATAAAAAGTATACTGTCCTGATTCAACCTTAATTTCAATTTCAATAGGAGTGCCTTGAGGTATTTGCACAAAGAAAGAGAGTTGAACATCAGCTTCATTATCTGTGTGTATTTTCTCAGCGTTCATTGTCGGGATAATTTTGCGATATTTTGTACAATACCAATCAGAAAATCTAGTGTTCCACGCCACTGCTTCTCTCCAGCTACTACCCCTTCATTATGTATTTTTAGGATTAAATCTCTATCCCCATCAGGTAATTGAAATAGCTTTTTATGGTAACGACTAATAATATCTCCATCTAGCTGCATAACAGTTTGAGCATAAATAATATCGATATCTACGCTGGTAATATTGCCACTATTAAGTGCAGCTTTAAGCTCAGACATTTTTCGTAATGTACGAATAAATTTATCATTATTCAAAAGTTCTTCAATCTCTTTCCACCTTTGCTGCAAGCTTTTTAGATTATTTTCTTCTCGATCTGTAACAGGAGTTGGAGCAGGTAATATTGGTCGAGCTAACTTTATGTATATCTCGTCAGTTGGAACAATGTTTTCTTTATGTTCTACCTGGTATTTAAGACGCTCCTGATATTGTATTATTCTGGAGTCTGGCTCACTAGTCTCATTACCTTGTTCAAGGAGAATGTAAAAATATTCTCTTTCAAGTTGCGAAAATAGACTTGTATAACGCTTGCGTAGCTCTTGAGCTTGAGTTTTTTCTGGTTCTGGTAAATCGTCTGGATTTGGAATACCTTTGCTATCAAAGTAGTCTTTGTCATTTATTGAATAAATCTCTTCATACGCTTGCCAAGCATTAAACTTTGCGCCAGTAATTTGCTCCACAACCATTGTATTTATTTCTAAAGCTGTAATATCATCAACTAATTCATGTACAGATGAGACTACTTTCTCTAGTAAATCTTTGGCTTGCTCTTGAATTCTGTTAGGCATAGTCATTATTTCCTTGATTTCTCTAAAGCAAATTAACCTACAGGTTAGGGTAAGTTTATATCCTGTAGGTATTTTTGGTTTAATATGAATTAATAAATATCAGCTACTGGGGACGGGATAGCGATTGTTGTGAAGTTTTACGAGATTTCATAATTTCTATAAAAAATCCATACAACTTCTGCAAACTTTCTATATTTTTTTGCATAATCTCCCGACTTTCTTTGATTTGAGTTAGATGAAATTCGCGAAGTTCTGTATATGGACCACTCCCAACAAATTGACTACCAACTTCATTAGTTATATCACCATCAATTAGATTGATTGTAGTGTGTATTCGATTACCTGTTTGAGCAATTTGCTGCCCTTTGAGTTGTTCTAAGTGAGTAGATGATTCTGGAACCCAAGTGGTAATTTCAAGCTCGATAACTTCAACTATTGCTGTTTGAATAGCATCAATAATTTCATCAATATTGAATCCTTCTCCCTTACTATTCAGCTTCTTAACTTTGATTTTAAATTCACTACTTGGTTTGCTAGATTGCCTATTGCTTTCCCAATTTTCTATAGCTAGACCATTAGTTTCTGTGTTTTGATTAAAAGTATTATTCACCATGATGTTTTTGAGGTTACAAACAGATTTAAATATAAACAAGACACAACTATAGGTTATGTCAAAAGTTTTCAGGGTTTTACTAAAAAAAAGTAATTAAAGTCAAAAAAACTTAATATTTTAAGAAATTTTTACTAAAAAAAGTTATGCTTTTCAAGATCCAAATTTCTTTTAGAAAAAGAATAATGCCATTTTAGATTTTAGAAGAACTGCGTTCTAGTGAATCCAGCACTACTGTAGGTTTTCCCCATTGTCCTAAGTAGCTTGATTCTGAAATAATTTTTTAATTAGCTTTTGGGCGTTTCCTTGCACTCAGTATAAATTAGATATTGCTTTTATACAAAGAATCTCTAAGCATATCTCAAAGCAAAGATAAGCTTAAGGTATTAATAAGCACTAAATAATAAAATTAGTTTATTTAAGTAAACTTTTTTCTTTTACCTAGCAAAGCTTAGACGCCCAAGTAGGCCTGACTTTTCGTATGCCACTATGTATACAATGATATGACTGCGATCGTAAAGCCAAGGAAAATATGTTGTTATCTCGTCAAGCTTTTGCTACACCTTTTATAATTTCTATCTGTATATTAGGAGTTGGGTTGATTCAATTGCCCCAATTGCAAAAACTAATAAATAGAAAACAATCTGCCTCTTTAGAAACTTTAAAAAAAGAAATAAAAGCTGAAAATATCCGTCTGAATTTTCTCGAAAAAACGCCTAGTTTTGGTTATGATAACTTCATCGCAGATTTGGTTTATCTTAATTTTCTCCAATATTTTGGAGATGATGAAATTCGGGATAAAACAGGTTACAGTTTAAGTCCAGAATATTTTGAAGTTATTCTGGAACGCGACCCGCGATTTTTAGCAGCCTATCACAGTCTTTCGATTAGTACTTCATTATATGCTGGTATGCCAGAACGTGCGATCGCAATATCAGAGAAAGGTTTAAAATCACTATCCCCCTCAGTTCCCGAAAGGTCTTATTACATCTGGCGTTATAAAGGAGTTGATGAGTTATTATTTTTAGGCAACCCGAAAGCTGCCCAACAGTCTTTTGCAACGGCGGCAAACTGGGCGAGTAAATTTTCAGATACAGAAAGCCAGCTTGTAGCTAATACTTCCCAAAGAACTGCTGAATTTTTGAGTCGAAACCCTAACAGTAAATATGCTCAAATTTCTACATGGTCAATGGTTTTAAATAATCGTACTGATGAAAGAACTCAAAAACGCGCAATTAAGGAAATCGAAGCCTTGGGAGGAAAAATAGTTACAACTCCTGAAGGTACTAATAAAATTATATTTCCCCCAAAGGATTAAATTATTCCAAGTGTAATAGAGAATGATATTCGCTCAATTATTTTCAAATTTTTCACGCATGATTGAGTAAGGTAATACTGATGTCAATACAATTAGCAGAATCTGACTTTCAAATATTAGGATGTTTTCCTGCTATTTCCCAGTTGCGCCCTCATCTTGAACAGACTAATTTTGTAGAACAAGTTCGATATCAAATGAAAGAAGGTTATCAACTTGCATTATTGGAAGTAGAAAAGCAAGCTGTAGCAGTGGCTGGATTTCGCATTTCTAATTGTTTAGCATTAGGAAAATTTTTATATATTGATGATTTAGTTGTTGATGAGTTGAAACGGTCACACAGCTACGGTCAACAATTATTTCAGTGGCTAATTGAATATGCCAGAAATCATGAGTGTAAACACCTGAGTTTGGATTCTGGTGTTCAGCGATTTGCAGCCCACAGGTTTTATCTCATGCAGCGTATGAGCATTACAAGTCATCACTTTTCTATGGAGTTGTAGCGATAAGCAATTTGGTTGTGACAAATAATATTTTTTGGTATGACGGTAAATTAATTCACTCTCAAACCCTAGAATTAAACATTAACGATCCGGGTTTACTTTATGGAGCAACTGTTTTTACTACATTGCGGGTTTATGAGAACTCCCTAGATAGTAATTTAACTAATTGGCAAGCACATTGCGATCGCTTACTCTTCTCACTACAAACTTTTGGCTGGCAGCAACCCGATTGGAACCGTCTGCGTCAAGGCGCTCAAATTCTTCTCGCACACTTTCCCGTTCTCAGAATTACCCTCTTTACCGATGGACGGGAATGGATAACTGGTAGATTATTACCACAAAATTTGACAGAAAAACAAAAAAATGGTATTTTGTGCGCTGTTGCTAGTTCGGAATTTTCTCGCTCTCTCCCCTCTCATAAAACTGGAAACTATTTGAGTGCTTGGTTGGCAAAAACTAGCTCAGATGCTCAAGAAGCAATATTAGTCGATACTCAAGGAAATTGGCTAGAAACCAGTACAGGAAACCTTTGGGGATGGTGCGATCGCAGTTGGTACACGCCACCAATAAAGTCCGGGATTTTACCGGGAATAGTGCGATCGCAACTTGTAAACTGGTTGCAAAACCACCAACAGCCAGCACGAGAAGAAACTTGGAGCGTCGAGTTAGTCCAGAGATTTGAAGCGATCGCTTACACTAATAGTGTGGTAGAAGTTATTCCCATTCATACAGTTCATCTGCCTTCAGGGTCGCTACAATGTAATCCCTACCATCAAAGTTTTCAGCTAATAAGGGAGCTTTTTTTAGCATGACAGCGACGCCAAATTTGTTATATCTTAAGATAAGTTAACATAATTCTTAATAATCACCTTTCCGAGCAGAGAAGCTAGGCGATTGCGCGAAAAATACCGGAGGATAGACCTTAGTGAATAAAAGATGGAGAAATGCAGGGCTGTACGCGCTGCTGTTTATTGTCGTAATTGCGCTGGGAACAGCATTTTTTGATAAACAACCCCAAAGCAGAGAGACATGGCGATACAGTCGCTTTATTCAAGAAGTTCAGCAAGGCAGAGTAGAAAAAGTCAGTTTGAGTGCAGACCGCTCTACAGCACTGGTTACACCCAAATATGACCCAGCTAAACGGATTGTTACCTTAGTCAACGATCCAGACTTGATTAATACTCTGACTTCTAAAGGCGTTGATATTTCTGTTTTGCCCCAAACCGACGAAGGATTTTGGTTTAAGGCACTGAGCAGCTTATTTTTCCCTGTATTGCTTTTGGTTGGCTTATTCTTCTTACTACGTCGCGCTCAAAGTGGGCCAGGCAGCCAAGCGATGAACTTTGGCAAATCCAAAGCCAGAGTGCAAATGGAACCACAAACTCAGGTGACATTTGGCGATGTCGCTGGTATTGACCAAGCCAAGTTGGAATTAAACGAAGTCGTAGACTTCCTGAAAAACGCCGATCGCTTTACCGCCGTTGGTGCAAAAATTCCTAAAGGTGTACTATTAGTTGGCCCTCCTGGTACAGGTAAAACTCTCCTAGCTCGTGCCGTAGCTGGTGAAGCAGGTGTACCTTTCTTCTCAATCTCCGGTTCAGAATTTGTCGAAATGTTCGTCGGTGTGGGTGCATCCCGCGTCCGCGATTTATTTGAACAAGCTAAGACCAATGCTCCTTGTATCGTCTTCATCGATGAAATTGACGCCGTAGGTCGTCAACGGGGTGCAGGTTTAGGTGGTGGTAACGATGAGCGCGAACAAACCCTCAACCAGTTGCTGACAGAAATGGACGGCTTTGAAGGTAATACTGGCATCATCATTATTGCCGCTACTAACCGTCCTGATGTCCTAGATGCAGCCTTATTGCGTCCTGGTCGCTTTGACCGTCAAGTTGTGGTAGACCGCCCCGACTATGCCGGACGCAGCGAAATTCTCAAGGTTCACGCTCGTGGCAAAACCTTGGCGAAAGATGTGGACTTGGATAAAATCGCCCGTCGTACCCCTGGATTTACTGGTGCAGATTTATCCAACCTGTTGAATGAAGCCGCAATTTTGGCAGCCCGCCGGAATTTGACTGAGATTTCGATGGATGAAATCAACGACGCGATCGATCGCGTATTAGCTGGCCCAGAGAAGAAAGACCGAGTAATGAGCGAAAAGCGCAAAACCTTGGTGGCTTATCACGAAGCTGGTCACGCCTTAGTTGGTGCTTTGATGCCCGACTATGACCCAGTACAAAAGATTAGCATCATCCCTCGCGGTCGTGCAGGTGGTTTAACTTGGTTTACCCCCAGCGAAGACCGGATGGACACTGGTTTGTACAGTCGTGCTTATCTGGAAAATCAGATGGCTGTAGCTTTGGGTGGTCGGATTGCTGAAGAATTAATCTTTGGTGAAGAAGAAGTTACCACTGGTGCTTCTAATGACTTGCAGCAAGTAGCACGGGTTGCGCGTCAGATGATTACCCGATTTGGGATGAGCGATCGCTTAGGCCCTGTTGCCCTTGGTCGTCAACAAGGTAACATGTTCCTCGGACGGGATATCATGTCAGAGCGTGATTTCTCTGAAGAAACCGCCGCCGCCATTGATGAAGAAGTCCGCAAGCTTGTAGATGTAGCCTATACACGCGCTAAAGAAGTATTGGTGCGTAACCGCCACATTCTAGATGAGATAGCGCAAATGCTGGTTGATAAAGAAACAGTAGACGCTGAAGAGTTGCAAGAAATTCTATCGAATAACGATGTGACAACCGCAGCGTTTGCCTAATTTAATGAGTACTTAGGAGTAAAGACGCGATTAATCGCGTCTTTATAAGAGTTAGGAGTTAAGAACAATCCGTAACTTTTAAAATTTGGGGTAATTCTGGGATTTTCCAGAGTTACCCCAATTCTTTTATTTCTTGGCAAAAGCCCGGCCATGAAGACCGGGCTTTTGATCCGTAATGGGGTTATATTCCCCGGAGGTTCGTTATAGAGTTTCAGTATAAATCGCTAATCTGATGATAATGACTACCACATGGGCATAATCAGTTCCGGAAAATTAGAAAAATTTTTTTAGATACATCAAAATCAAATTACTAACGCCGCCAGAACTTGCCCAAATCCTGGCACAGTGGTTGCGCGAACTTGGTATATATGCTGATTCTTTCCCGTAAGAACTCGAAATCAGGGTAACTCGCAGATTTTACGAATTACCTTGATTGCGATCGATGCAAAATAATTTATGCATTCTGTCGCGCACCCCTCATGGCATCAAATAGATAACTTTCTAAATCTCGATCGGACTAGCGCCAAAAGTGACTGGATACTAATCAGTTGGTTAACTTACACTCTGGATGTCGGTTTCAAAAATAGCCACGCTACAAAGAATGTAGCCGCCGTAAATAGTTGTGTCAAATCCAAAGCAGATAGATAGCCATCTGCAAATGAAGCAATACTGCGATCGGTAATGCCAAATACCCAGGATGACAGGCCAAATAGCCAAATCCCATTCTTGAGATTTCCGACGAATTCTTTAGAGTCGGATCGTTTTTGATCTTTCATAATCTTCTGTTCCGTTGGTGAACAATCTGGTGATTGATGCTCAATACCTGCCATTAGGAATTTTTTCGGATTCCTGACGCTGAATTTACATTTACTATCTATTAATAATATTAATAAATATTTCACCTACTTGACATCCCTACCTAAAGGTACATCTCCTAATGATGACATTCCTCTTTTGGTTGTGCTACCTCCGATAGACTGCAATAGGTTGAGTTCTCAGCTTTACAGCGTCAGGTTTGAATACTGAAATCACATGATTTTTAAATAAGCATATAAAGATTTATTTATATTTTGTATAAAATACCTCATAGGATAGATGCGGTTCCAAAATATTTTCATATTTCAACTATGTAGAGACTTCGTAGGGGCGCACAGCTAGCTATGCGCCCCTACAAGGAATGAAATACTTATTTTGGAGTAGATTAATTCCTTCACCCCACTCAGCACTAAGTTCTGAGTAAGTAAAGAAGTACTCATGTCTTTCAACTCAGCACGGGCTAAACGCCCCGCTTCCGCTAACAGCACTCAGTACTCAGCACTCTTCATCTCACTAACTGCGCGGCAGAATTAAAAAATTGACGACACAACCCCTTGGTGACTAAAACTGTTGTCAACAAGTTAGCAAAAGCAACCATAAACATAATCAAAATTTCGTAGGAGACAGCATCTAGAGGTTTGACACCAGCTAATAACTGTCCGGTGGTAATTCCTGGTATTGCGACCATACCTATGAGTATCATTTGATTGAGAGTAGGAATCAATCCGGCTTTGATGGCGTCTTTGCGATACTGGCTAACAGCTTGCTCTGGAGTTGCACCTAAGCTTAAATGGGTTTCTATTTCGAGATGGCTAGAATTGATGGTGCTGACAAGGCGATCGCCTGCGATCGCAGCTGCATTGGTAGCGTTACCTAAGACTATCCCTGCGAGGGGAATTATATACTGTGGTTCGTACCATCTCTCTGGTTGAACGATTAAGAAGTTGATGTAAAACACTGTCACGGCGGTACTAATTAAAATTGCACCCCACACCAAAGGCAACAGATGAGGAATTTTTTGGCTGATGCGATTTCGTGCGACAATCGCCGTAATTGTCAGCATTATTGCTAATAGCGCCAAAACTGCCCAAGCATTGTCTAAAGCCAAGATGAAATCTAAAATGTATCCCAATACAAGAAGTTGTAAGATGGTTCTCCCAGTAGCAAGGGCTAGGTTCAACTCTAATCCTAATTTTTCCCAGGCAGATAAACCAATGGCGATCGCCATCAATCCCACACCAATAGCTAAATCTACAAAATCCAGCTCGATCAAATCCTGCATGGGTTCTCTATCTCCTGTTATTTTCTTCTCAAAGCAGCACACACTCCTGGAACTTTGACCAGATGTGTTGGATCTTGGTTGATATATATCACTTTCATCAATTCAAAATGGTACGACCTTAACATGGCAAACACCTAGTATGCCTACTATCTGTAAATTAAATGTGCGGTGGTTTCCCATACCACAATTTAAGTAAAAACCCTAATAGATGCGTATCTTGGGCGATAGTCTTTTAGTAGCTCCTCTTTGATTCACAATTCAATCAGCAAAAATTGACTGTCGAAGTGCATCCTTTGTATCTCCCAATAAAATAAGAACTCATGATCCAAAGTGTAAATCCCATCCCTGCCTTTGATATTAAGCAGCAATACACCACCATCGAAGCAGAAGTAAGTGCAGCTGTCTTAGAGGTTTTGGCTTCTGGCCGCTACATTGGCGGTCCCTTAGTCGAAGGCTTTGAGCAACAGTTTGCTGCTTATAATACTGTTACTGAATGTGTGGCTTGTAATTCTGGTACTGACGCGCTCTACTTAGCGTTACGAGTCTTGGACATTGGTGCAGGCGATGAGGTGATTACAACGCCTTTTACCTTTATTGCTACATCTGAAGTAATTAGCGCCGTCGGTGCAAAGCCTATTTTCGTTGATATTGACGCTACTACGTTTAATTTGGATGTGGAACAAGTAGCGGCGGCGATTACACCCAGAACTAAAGCGATTATCCCGGTTCACCTATTTGGACAACCCGTGGATATGACATCATTAATGGCGATCGCTCAGTCTCACAATTTGTCAATAATTGAAGATTGCGCTCAGTCTACAGGCGCAAGGTGGGCCGATCAAAAAGTAGGAAGTATTGGACATATTGGTTGCTTTAGTTTCTACCCTACCAAAAATCTTGGTGGTTGCGGCGATGGTGGAGCAATAACGACTAATGATCCTGCGATCGCCACTAAACTGCGAATACTACGAGATCATGGTAGTAAAGTTCGATATTTACATGAAGAAATCGGTGTAAATAGCCGCTTAGATGCTCTCCAAGCCGCTATTTTGCAGATTAAGTTACGTTATTTAGATATTTGGAATGATCGCCGACGAGATATTGCCAACTATTACTACCAGTACCTTAGCCAAGTTCCGGGGATTGTCCCGCCGCAAGAATTACCTGGGGGTATGGGGGTGTGGAATCAATACACTATTCGCATATCAGGGGAAGGGCGCAATGGTTCTAGCGCCAAATATCGAGATTGGGTGCGTAGTCAATTGCAAGAACAGGGCGTGAGTTCAATGATTTACTACCCCCACCCTTTACATTTGCAGCCAGTTTATCAAAGTCTAGGCTATGAAATTGGGGACTTACCAATAGCAGAGCAGGCTTGCCATGAGGTTATATCC
>JADEXV010000474.1 GCA_015206945.1 Nostocales cyanobacterium LEGE 12452
CCACCACCGCCACCGCCACCATAGCCTCCTCGTCTACCACCAGAGGAACCTCCGTCTGTTTTGGGCTTGGCTTTATTAACTTTTAAGCTTCGACCCATCCATTCAGCATTATCAAGGGCATCAATCGCCGCTTGCTCTTGTGCGTCTGATTCCAATTCCACAAACCCGAAACCTCTCATCCGACCTGTTTCTCGGTCGACAGGCAATTGAACATTTTTTACAGTTCCATATTCTGCAAAGACTTGCCGGAGGTCATCTTCTTTAACCTCATAAGATAGATTACCGACGTAAATTGACATAGAATGTCTCCAGAATCAGAGGATGTAGAGATTTAGATCCGGAGAGGTCTGTAATACAAGTATATATAATAACAAACTGTACAGCCGAATTTCATCTTCCACGCATACTTTAACATAAATTGAGAAGTTATGTTCTTAAGTAACACTATACTTAATCTGTCGATCTAAATACTCGGATAGTTGGCAAAACTCTTTTACAATCAACCTACCAGCGATCGCATGAAATTTGCAGTCCTCAAAAAATTTCCATAACTGAACTTATTTCTCTTCAAAGAATATTAATTGGTAATTTTTAAATTTTGTTCAATCAAAATTTCGAGAGAGGGCAATTCAATAAAAGCAGTGCGATCGCTTGTAACGTAAAATTAGTTTCCATCCAGCATTTGCTAACAGCTTGACGCCCATGTTTTGCGACTACCTCATCCAAATCCTGACTGCCCGTGTATATGATGTTGCCCAGGAAACACCACTGGAGTATGCTCCAAATTTGTCTGCACGGCTGAATAATCAACTCCTGTTGAAACGTGAGGATATGCAGTCAGTATTTTCCTTTAAACTGCGGGGTGCTTATAACAAAATGGTGCAACTGCCACCAGATATATTGGCACAGGGTGTAATTGCAGCGTCTGCGGGAAACCATGCTCAGGGAGTCGCCCTGGCAGCAAATCGTTTGGGAACCAAAGCGATTATCGTCATGCCAGTAACCACACCCCAGGTAAAAGTGGATGCGGTGAGAATGAGGGGCGGAGCAGTGGTGTTACATGGAAACACTTATGATGATGCTTATAGCTATGCGCGTGAATTAGAAGTAGAAAAAGGATTGACCTTTATTCATCCCTTTGACGATCCCCATGTAATTGCTGGACAGGGGACAATTGGGATGGAAATTTTACGGCAATATCAGCAACCCATCCATGCGATATTTGTGGCAATTGGAGGCGGCGGATTAATTTCTGGAATTGGGGCTTATGTAAAACGGTTGCGTCCCGAAATCAAAATTATTGGTGTTGAACCAGTAGATGCTGATGCCATGTCTCAATCACTCAAAGCCGGACATCGGGTACGCTTGTCTCAAGTGGGGTTATTTGCTGATGGCGTGGCGGTGCGGGAAGTCGGTGAAGAAACCTTCCGTTTATGTCAGCAGTATGTAGATGAAATTATTTTGGTGGATACAGATGATACTTGCGCTGCGATTAAAGACGTGTTTGAGGATACGCGATCCATTTTAGAACCAGCTGGTGCATTAGCGATCGCAGCTGCCAAAGCCTACGCCGAACGAGAACAAATAGAGGGGCAAACCTTAATTGCTGTCGCCTGTGGTGCAAACATGAATTTCGATCGCCTCCGCTTTGTGGCAGAACGAGCAGAGTTCGGCGAACGCCGCGAAGCGATCTTTGCAGTCACAATTCCAGAGCAACGGGGAAGTATTCGCCAGTTTTGTGAATGTATTGGCAACCGTAACTTGACCGAGTTTAATTATCGTATTGCCGACGAAAAAACAGCCCATATTTTTGTCGGCGTGCAAATTCAAAACCGTGCCGATGCTGTCAAGATGGTAGAAACCTTTGAAGCTCATGGATTTGAAACCCTTGATTTAACCGACGACGAACTAACTAAACTACATCTGCGGCACATGGTAGGTGGACACTCTCCCCTAGCTCATAATGAATTGCTCTACCGTTTTGAGTTTCCCGAACGTCCCGGCGCATTGATGAAATTTGTGACTTCCATGAGTCCCGACTGGAATATTAGTCTTTTTCACTACCGCAACAACGGCTCAGACTACGGACGAATCGTTGTCGGTATTCAGGTTCCCCCCCACGAGATGGAAGATTGGCAAGCTTTTCTCGATCATCTGGGCTATCGCTATTGGGATG
>JADEXV010000166.1 GCA_015206945.1 Nostocales cyanobacterium LEGE 12452
AGTTTATGCCTGTGTTCGCGATCGCTCTGATGCCAATGCTTTAATTGAACAAGCTGCGGCACTTCCTGAAACAATGCGACCAATAGTTTTTACTGCATCTGTTGCACAGATACCTGCTATGTTGGCAATTTGAACCATATTTTGAATTGAAAGTTTAAGTTAGACCAATTTTGTCAGAGATTTTTTGTGCAAGTTTTGTCCAATTGTGTTTTTTCAATTCATTCTCTAGTTATGATTCAGAATTTCAACTCTCACTCATGATTTGATTCAAAGTTGTAATTTGTGATTAGCGCGAAAGCCTGAATTTTCGTTAACTTTTTTCTAATGTATGGATCAAAATTTTTCTCACATTATGATTTAAAGCATACTGGCTAACTCTTGGTAATCCTGGTTATGTAAGAGTTCATGTAGCGTTCAAAGTTCACAACCACGCTGCTGTTGAGGCATTTTACAACGCAGCTTTAGCTGCTGGTGGACGAGATAATGGTGCGCCTGGTTTTCGGACTCACATATCATCCTAACTACTATGCTGCTTTCGTTCTTGATCCAGACGGGCATAATATTGAAGCAGTCTGTCATCAGCCTGAATAAGCAGCATTTCCTAAATTTAATGAAACCCGATGTTAGTAGAACTCTTGCACAGAATAATGAACCTGTATCCGATTCTAGGAAAACTCAAAGCGTAACATTCCTCTCTATATTTTAGTTTTTTTGCTCAAAACAGCGATCGCATCTTCAATGGCTGGGACTGCGGGCTATGCTGATGGATCTCATGGTTGGGGTTGAGAGCAAAATTGATCGTAGTTTCAGCTTGCTAGAGGAAAAGTTCAAGTTATTAGCTAACTCTATTTCCCTGACTTACTTGGTAGTATATGGTCATTTTGGTAACAACAATGCTTTGCAGATGGCACGTCTTGTCAATTTGCAGATAATTTCCAAATTGCGCCATGATTCAGCATTATACTTCCCTGATGAAAATCCTGACTCCAGTAAACACTCTCGTCGTAAATACGTTGATAAGCTAGACTATCGTAATATACCTGACAAATACTTATGTAAAAGTGCTATTGAGGATGAGATTCTTTCCTGTATTTATCAAGCCACTCCTATTCACAAAGAATTTGCCCAAGCTCTCAATGTAGTGATTTTGGTCAAAACCAATCTTAAAACTAATGCTTGCAGCCATGTAATTCTTTTTTCTAGCGACCTAACTCTGTCATTTGAAAAAATCATCGACTATTACAAACTCCGTTTCCAAATCGAGTTTAATTTTAGGGATGCCAAGCAGTTTTGGAGATTGGAAGATTTTATGAACCTGAGCCAAACTGCCGTGACTAATGCTTCTAATTTAGCATTTTTTATGGTCAATTTATCCCACCATCTTCTCGCTGATTTCCAGCAACTCAATCCTGGTTCTGGCATTATTGACCTTAAGGCTTACCATCGTGATTTTCGATATCGTGAAATGTTAAAAATGCTTCCCGAAATCCCTGAGCCTATTTTATTAACCCAGATTTTTGCCAAGCTTACTGCTTTAGGACGTATTCATCCCGTTTCCACTGGCGTTGAACCCTCGTAAATTGGCAGAGATATTGTGAAATAAGAGACCGTTAATCCTTGACGTTGCTAGAGAGAGGCATCACAATGCATCTTTGGGCGAATATTCGTTAATTATGCACTTTTCTACAATGAGGCGATCGTATTCGTGCATTTTCCAGGTATGAATACTGCACCCAAACAAGCAGAAAAGGTGGATGTGTGGCATGAATATGTCGGATATTGTGTAATTCATCGGCAACAGTAAAACTACTGACTGCTAATTAGTTCCTTGATTTTCAGCTAAGTAATTACACATTGCATATTTTAGAAGGATGCGAAAACGATGATTATCGTCATGAAATCCAGTTGTCCTCGACAAGAAATTGAATTACTATTGACAGAACTTTCGCACTGGAAGATTGTCCCAGAAATCTCTGTAGGTAAACACAAAGTAGCAATTGGTTTGATTGGTGATACAGCTGAAATCGACGTGCAGCAAGTGCAAAATTTAAGCCCTTTTATTGAGCAAGTACTGCGGGTAAAGAAGCCATTCAAACGAGCTAGTTTAGAGTTTCGTTATGGTGAACCCAGTGATGTAGAGGTGTCTACACCCTCCGAAACTATCACCTTTGGTCAAAACCATCCTGTAGTCGTAATTGCAGGCCCCTGTTCTGTCGAAAGCGAAGAGATGATTGTAGAAACTGCGCTGCGAGTCAAAGCCGCAGGTGCAAAGTTTCTCAGAGGAGGTGCTTACAAACCACGAACTTCACCCTATGCTTTCCAGGGACACGGAGAGAGTGCTTTAGACTGGTTAGCAACAGCTAGATCGGTTTCTGGCTTGGGTATTATTACCGAGGTGATGGATGGGGCGGAATTAGAAATGGTGGCATCAATCGCAGACATCCTGCAAGTTGGTGCCCGCAATATGCAAAACTTTTCCCTTTTGAAAAAAGTCGGTGCAACAGGTAAACCTGTATTACTCAAACGTGGTTTATCAGCCACTATTGAAGATTGGTTGATGTCTGCTGAGTATATTTTGGCAGCAGGAAATCCCAATGTGATTTTATGCGAACGGGGGATTAGGACTTTTGACAGAGAGTATACACGCAATACTTTAGATATATCTGCAATTCCTGTTTTGCGTAGTCTGACTCACCTCCCAATTGCTGTTGATCCCAGCCACGCTACTGGGAAATCGGAATTGGTGACACCAATGGCAATGGCTGCTTTAGCCGCTGGTTGTGATTCGCTAATGGTCGAGGTTCACCCTAATCCTCAAAAAGCCCTTTCAGACGGGCCTCAGTCGCTCAATTTTGCTAGTTTTGAAGAATTTATGAGAGAAATGGCTCCCTTGGGCAAATTCTTTGGTCGCTGGCAAGAACAGAAATACACAAGAAGTATCGAAACTAATTCTCTACTCCCCTTAACAAATTGGAAGATTGGGGTTCTTTAACAGTGCTGAGTGTTGAGTGCTGAGTGCTGAGTGTTGAGTGCTGAGTGTTGAGTGCTGAGTGCTGAGTGCTGAGTGCTGAGTGTTGAGTAAAAATCCCAGTTCTTAATCCCATTTTTATGCAAGGCTTTTGAAACTTATTTCATCGGGACTGCTTTCTTCGCTAATTGTCAAGGTTGAAAACTTTAGTCATAAACTCTCAAAAATATGAATACACTTCGTTTAAGTAAAAACACCGCCAACAAAACTGTCTTTCCTTTTATATATGGTTCTGATGAGGTTGTAATTGTAGGCGATCGCAATCTCACTGTTGAAGAAGTAACTAGTGTAGCGCGTTATGGGAAACAAGTACGTTTAACTGACGATCTAGAAAAATTGGCTAATATCCAAGCATCCTGCGATTTTATTCGCCATGCAGTTGAATCTGGCGAACCTATTTATGGGGTGACAACTGGTTTTGGCGGTATGGCAAATGTGGTGATTTCTCCTGAATCTGCGGCTTTACTACAAAATAATTTGATGTGGTATCACAAAGTAGGTGCAGGAAAAAAATTACCTTTGGCTGATGTTCGGGCTGCAATGCTTCTACGTGCAAACTCTCACATTAGTGGTGCATCGGGGATTCGCTTGGAAATCATTAAGCGGATGCTGATATTCCTCAATGCTGGTGTTACACCTCATGTTTGCGAATTTGGTTCAATTGGTGCTAGTGGTGATTTAACACCTTTAGCATATATCACTGGGGCATTAATTGGTTTAAATTCCAGCTACACCGTTGACTTTAACGGTGAAGAAATGAACGCACTGACAGCACTAAAAAAACTCGGTTTAGAACCATTACAACTACTTCCGAAAGAAGGGTTGGCGATGATGAATGGCACATCAGTCATGACAGGTATCGCTGCCAATTGCGTCTACGACACCAAAAATCTTTTAGCATTAGCAATGGGCGCTCACGCCTTAGCTATTCAAGGTTTAAATGGAACTAATCAATCATTTCACCCCTTTATCCATAAACTGAAACCACATTCAGGACAAAAATGGGCTGCTAACGAAATGCTCAATCTGTTGGAAGGTTCACAGTTAGTTAGAGAAGAATTAAATGGTTCTCACAACTATCGCGGTGAAGATCCAATTCAAGACCGTTATTCACTGCGTTGTTTACCCCAATATATGGGGCCAATTATCGATGGAATTGAGCAAATTCAAAAACAAATTGAAGTAGAAATTAACTCTGTAACTGACAACCCACTTATCGATGTAGAAAACCAAGCAAGTTATCATGGCGGTAATTTCTTAGGGCAGTACATTGGCGTAGGCATGGATCAATTGCGTTACTATATTGGGTTATTAGCTAAACATCTCGATGTTCAAATAGCCTACTTGGTAGCGCCAGAATTTAACAATGGACTTTCTCCATCTTTAGTTGGTAATAAAGAGCGGAGTGTAAATATGGGTTTGAAAGGATTACAAATTACTGGCAACTCGATTATGCCTCTGTTAACCTTCTATGGAAATTCCATAGCTGACAGATTTCCTACCCATGCAGAACAATATAACCAAAATATCAATAGTCAAGGTTTTGCTTCGGCAAATTTAGCGCGTCAATCAGTAGAAATCTTTCAACAATATATAGCGATCGCCTTAATGTTTGGCGTGCAAGCAGTTGATTTACGTACATACAAAACTGTTGGACATTATGATGCCCGTGTCACCCTCTCGCCTGCAACCAGAGATTTATATCTTGCAATCCGCGATGTCGTCGGACAAGCGCCTTCTCCCGACAGACCTTACATCTGGAATGACCACGAACAAGCCCTAGACGAACACATTGCCAAAATTGCTAGTGATATCGCCAATGGTGGACAGATTGTGCAAGCAGTTAAGGAGCTTTTGTTGACCTGAAACTCCTAAGTCTTAATCTGTTACGAACGGTGATGATTTTTTCTAATTAAATTGGAGAGAATACAATGATCAAACAAAGCATCTACCAAAATGCACCTAAAAAACCTCCTGGCCCACCTGGTTTTCCGATTATTGGTTGCTTTCCACAAATGTCAACAAATCCGCTGCAATTCCTCACCAATTCAGCGCGTGAATATGGTGGCGTTGTCCATCTGGGGTCAATCGGCCCGCAACAACTTTACTTGATTGCCGATCCAGATTGTGTAAAATATGTCCTGCAAGAAAATCCTCAGAACTATACAAAAGGTGAAAATTTTCAGGACATGAAACTGGTCATTGGTGAAGGCTTAGTGATTAGCGAGGGTGACTCATGGCGTTCCCAGCGTCGCCTAATGCAACCATCTTTTCACCGCCAGCAGATCGCCGCGATGGTCAATGACATGACCCAGCTTACCGCCGAGATGGTAGAACGCTGGCAAAAAATTCCACCCGGTGCAACCCTCGATATCTCTGCGGAAATGCTCGTGCTGACACAGAAGATTCTCCTGAAGACAACTTTAAGTATCGATGCTGATAGTGACACCAGTGAACTAATTCAGGCTTGGAATACTATCTACAAGTTCCTGAGCGATCGCTTATGGGCTATCATCAAGCCGCCTATTAGCTTTCCCACGCCAAAAAACCGTCAGTTTAAACAAGCAATCAACACCCTCCGCACAGTTGCCAACAGCATCATCCAACAACGCAAACAAGGCAATCATACCACTCATGACATACTTTCAATGTTCATGAATACTCAGGATGAGTCTGGCGGGGGATTGAGTGACCAGCAATTACATGACCAGATGGTTGGACTCTTCTCGGCTGGATTTGAGACTTCAGCTGTAACACTTGGCTGGATATGGTACTTGCTTTCCAAATATCCCACCGTGGAACGCCAGTTACAGGCAGAACTAGCTACGGTATTGGCTGGAAAAACCCCCACCTTTGAGGATTTGCCACAGCTGAAATATACCAAAATGGTTGTCCAAGAGGCAATGCGACTTTATCCGGGTGCGTGGGTTTATGCCCGCAACAACTTGGGCGATGATTTGATTGGCGGCTATCATATTCCAGCTGGCTCGATGCTTTTGTTCAGTCCCTTTGTCACGCACCGCCTCCCTGCTTTTTGGGATAATCCTGAAGGCTTTGATCCTGAACGATTCACACCAGAACGCTCTGTCAATCGTCCCCGTTATGCATACTTTCCTTTTGGCGGCGGCCAACGTCAATGCTTAGGTGACATTTTTGCATTAACAGAAATTCAGTTGATTGTAGCAATGGTGTGTCAACGTTTCCACCTCAATCTACTGCCTGAACACCCAGTTGAGTGCCAGCCATTGCTAACTCTGCAAACACGCAAAGGCATCCTGATGACATTGCAGCCACGAACTGAAGTTGATAACGTCAAGCTAAATACTCAAAAGACATTATTAACACTGAATTCTGAGTTTTGAATTCTTCCGATCGATGACTGTTGAAGTAGACAAAGGTAATCAAGTCGAGTGAGTCTTTTTAGCCATGAATATTGCCCATCATATCGAGCGGGGTTATCAACTATATCCTGATAAAATCGCGCTGATATTTGAAGAGAAATCTTTTTCTTACAAACAGCTTAACCAACTAGCAAATCGTCTAGCCAACAGTTTAAGTGGATTAGGAATTAAAAAAGGCGATCGCGTAGTTTTGTTTTTGCCAAATATTCCAGAATTTATCATTTCTTATCTTGGCATTCTCAAAATTGGTGCGGTTGTTGTCTCTATCAACGTTATGCTGAAAAGTAATGAAGTTAGCTACATTCTCAACGATTGTGCTGCGAGAATAATCATTACCACAGAGTCACTCGTTGAAAATGTACCAGAGGCAGATTTACCCGAACTGCAACACATTTTGATTGCAGAGGGTAACGCCAAAAAGGGAATTCCTTTAGCAAAACTGATGGAAAGTGCTTCTGGCAATACAGATGCTATTGAAATAGATCGCCATACTCCTGCTAGCATCGTCTATACGTCGGGAACAACAGGTTTTCCTAAAGGAGCGACCCTTTCCCACGGCAACATAATTTCTAATATGTATTCCCAAAACCGTTGTTGTGGAATGCAACCAGATGACCGATTACTACTTTACTTACCGTTATTTCATTGCTTTGGTCAAAATGCTATTCTCAACGCAGCATTAAACGTCTGCGCCACAATTATCCTGAAACGTCGATTTGATCTTGAGCAAATACTTGACGCGATCGCTACTCATCAAGTAACAATGTTTTTTGGAGTACCAACGGTATTCATCAATCTTCTAAATAGTGATTTATCTCGTTACAACCTCAATAGTGTTCGTTACTACTTTTCAGCCGCCGCACCAATGCCAATTGAAGTTGTCCAAACTTGGCGGGACAAATATGGAAAAGTGATTAATGAAGGATATGGTTTAACTGAAACCTCACCATGTGCATCTTATAATCACGATTTGAAATACAAACTTGGTTCCATTGGCGCTCCAATTGAAAATGTGGAAATGAAAGTTATTGACGATAACGGTAATCAGGTAGAGCTTGGTGAATTGGGTCAGATAGTAATTCGAGGGCCTAACGTCATGCTTGGTTATTGGAATCGCCCATTTGAAACTGCGGAAGTAATTAAAAATGGTTGGTTCCATACTGGCGACATTGGTAGGGTAGATGAAGACGGTTTTTTCTACATCGTTGACCGTATGAAAGACATGATTAATGTGTCTGGATTTAAGGTATATCCAACTGAAGTTGAAAATGTGATTTATCAACATTCATCTGTTGCTGAAGTAGCAGTATATGGCGTTAAGGATGCTATCAAAGGTGAGATAGTTAAGGCAAATATTATCTTAAAGCAGGGTAAGATAATTAGCGAAGAACAAATTCTCAAATTTTGCTCAGAAAGAATGGCAAAATATAAACTTCCTTGTGATATTAAGTTTGTAGATTCCCTGCCAAAGAGCCCAACAGGAAAAGTTCTAAAACGAGTTTTACGCCAGCAATCAAGCTCTCAATTAGTTACTGTTAATAACTAAATTTAGCTTGAGCGAAGTAATAAATCAACAAAGAGGAATTAAATTTGATAATGGTGAATACTAAACATATCAACAAAAAAGCTAATTCTCCTCAAGCTTTGGGAACAAAAATTAACCCTTCATCTAATCAAATTTCATTTGAAACTTCAACTGGGTCTTCTATTTTCTCCCCTGCATCGCTGAATGAAAAATCTCCAGAGTCAGAATTAAATCCTACGGTTGCAGAAGCTCTAGTTAAGATTCTGGAAAATTTGGAAGTTAACTATGCATTTGGTGTTTCAGGAGGCGGTATTGGGCCATTATGGGCAACATTAAACCGTAGCAGCATCGAATTGCTTCACTTTCGCCATGAATCAGGTGCAGCCTTTGCCGCTACCGAGGCTTATTTTGCCAGCGATCGCCCCGTCGTGGTATTCACTACTACAGGCCCTGGTATCACTAATGCTTTGACTGGACTTTTTGCTGCCCGCGGGGAAGGAGCAAAGGTAATTTTCTTGTCGGCTGCAACCTCAACTGGAAATCGCGGTCGGGGAGCTTGTCAAGAAACCAGCGCCCACACAATGCCTTTCTCAGGAATTTTTACTTCAGGCCCACTATTCAATTACGCAACCATATTAGAGTCTGGAGATCAACTGCCAGAAATTTCTCGCAGACTTGCTCAAGGTTTAGCACAACCAGGCAGCTTTGTAGCCCATATTAGTGTTCCCACGCCAATACAGACGACGCTATTAAAAGTAGAGTTACCTCAGCCAGCGTTTTCTCAATCTGTACCAACTGCGAGTGAAGAAGCGATCGCTGAATGTGTAAAGCTGTTATCAGCAGAATCCTTTGCTATCTGGGTTGGCTTCGGGGCGCGACACGCCGCACAGGAAATTCGCCAGTTGGCAGAAAAAACTGGGGCGGCGGTAATGACATCACCTCGCGCCAAAGGCATTTTTCCAGAACATCATCCCCAGTTTATCGGTGTCACAGGCTTTAGTGGGCATTTATCTGTCCTGAAATATATGCAGGAACAACGACCGCAGCGCATACTAGTGTTGGGAACGCGCCTTGGTGAGCCGACTTCATTCTGGAGTCCAGCAATGATTCCTGTTAATGGGTTCGTTCATGTTGATATCGACCCGCAAGTGCCAGGAGTGGCTTATCCATCAGTAGAGACTCTCGCTGTTCACTCGGAAATCAAAGAATTCCTCAAAGCTTTATTAAAGCAATTTCCAGAGCGTCTTAATTGGTTTCCTACATCCTCATTACCGCGTCCTGAAGCCTACACAAATACTCAGCGCCCAAATGGCTTAGTGCGACCCGAAGCTCTGATGGATGCAATTCAACGGCTGATTATTGAGGGCAGCGATGCCTCAATCTTAGCTGAAGCAGGTAACTCCTTTGCTTGGGCAACTAATTTACTGCGATTTAACCAACCAAATCGTTACCGGATTAGTACTGGTTTTGGGTCTATGGGTCATGCTGCCACTGGCGTAGTTGGTACGGCATTAGGGCGAAAAGGTAAAGCCGTTGCGATTGTTGGGGACGGAGCAATGCTAATGAACAATGAAGTCAGCACAGCCGTGAGATTCGAGGTTCCATCAGTCTGGATTGTCCTCAACGATGGACGCTACAATATGTGCGCCCAAGGAATGGCATTGCAGGGGTTAAGTGGGAACGTCCCTATAGATACGGAGATACCGAGTACTAATTTTGCTGCGATCGCTAAAGCTATGGGAGCTGACGGCATCTGTGTTAATACTGAGTTTGACTTGGAAGCATCCATAAAAAAAGCACTTATCTCTACTCTTCCATTCATTGTTGATGTGAAGATTGACCCAACCCGACCCGCACCGATTGGAGGTCGCATTCAGAGTCTGATTAATCAAGGAGCCATAGAAGCCAAAACAGGGCGTGCTTAAATCTGTGCATCTATGTAAATTATTTTCCAATTCTATTGTGTAATACCAAAAACAAAAGGAGATTTGTCATGACAACATTAGAACCAGTAGGTATTCGCGCAGTCTCAGTTAACTTTCCTAGCATCATCCGCACAAACGATTACTACAGAGAGAATTTCCCCAAGATGGTTGCTGAGGCTGAACAAAAAACCCTGGCGAAACTTTTTGTACCCGATAATGCCACAGTCGATAGTGACGATGATATCTGGTCGCAAGAGGTAGCACCATATATGTCAGACCCCTTCCGTGGTACTGTCGAGCGAAGAGTGTTAGCTGCCGATGAGACTTCCCTTTCATTAGAATATCGTGCTGCTCTCAATGCCCTCGAAGCCGCAAAGCTATCTCCTGAAGACATCGATCTGATGCTCGTTACTTCACTGTTTCCAGAGCAAATCACACCTGGAAATGCTGCCTTTCTCGCTGGGAAACTAGGACTACAAGGTGCGGCGTGGAATGTAGAATCAACTTGCACCTCAGCTTTAGTTTCGCTTCAGACAGCCTGTTCTTTGGTGCAAACAGGACAGTATCGCAACGTGTTAGTGGTTGTTTCAACTACCTACTCACGCTATACCGACGAAAATGATACTCTGGCGTTTTTATCAGGCGATGGTGCTGGAGCCTTTGTAGTTGGCAAGCTGAAACCAAACCAAGGTATTCTTGGTACGAAAATTGCCAATACCTCTGCTACCTGTGGAGCCTTCTATAATGAATTCACCACCGATGAGCATGGCAACGTCAAAATGTTCATCCGAGGCGGTAAGGGTGCAAGTAAGATGTTTAACGAGACAACGGTGAAGTTTATTCGTCTATGTTGCCACGGTGCGATCGCTGATGCTGGACTCACCTTAGATCAAATCAACTTTTTTGTTTTTAATACACCCAGTGCCTGGTATTCACGAGTTTGCATCCGCGCTCTAGGTATTGAGCCAGAGCGTACAATCAACATCAATCCTCTATATGCCAACATTGGGCCAACCTTTCCCGTTGCTAATCTCTACCACGCCGCCCACGCAGGTAAAATTCGTGAAAACGATCTAGTTCTCGTCTACACAATGGGTTCATCATCTAACGCTGGTAGTTGTGTGATGCGCTGGGGCGATGTCGCGCTAGGCCCTGCTCCTGCTCCATCAGTCAGCCTTTCTCAACAAGAGGATAGAATTCTGATCCGTCACTAGGATTGTAGCCGTATATCAATCTGAGATTGTGCATAAAACTGTATTGCTATTCCCCTCACAATATCAGGATTATGTACATACAGATGGTATTTTTTGAACCGCGTAGGCGTAGCCCGCCGTAGGCATCGCTTACCAAACAATGAAATTCCTAGTATTCAAGTATCGCTATATTGCGAGATAACTAAAATGGCTTTGTTGAAGAAATTCTCGATGGCTTCTGCTATCAGCGTCGCAGCATTTTTAGTTTTAGAAATGGTTGGCATAAATCCAGCCAAAGCTGCTCTTTTTAAATTTACTTTCGAGGGTGAAGGAGCAAATGGTTACTTCATTTATGATGATTCAGCTAATAAGATAGAACCTCTTGGGCCGAACTTTCCTCTTGCTGAGTATGATGGCTCAGTAGAAAAGTATTTTGTTAATGCAGGGAATATTCTGGCTCAGGGAACAAAAGGATCGCAGCAAGATATACATGATGAGGCCAGAAATATTGTTTATCTTGGGCGTGCCGGTAATTTGGGCTACGATGGTGGCGCTGATGACTTTATTCTTTACGTTCCTCCAGCTGCTCGTGGGCAGCAATACGGTTTATCAATTCGCTTTAGTTACCCAGAAGGAAGCTTTTCAAATTCTGTTGCCTTACGAACGAGCATACCTGATACCGCTAGGCTCAGAGTTTACCCATACTGGGACTTTCCTAATGCGACGGGAGACTACACCTTTGAAGGAACTGTTAAAACAAAAATCGAGCAAATTCCTGAACCTGCATCTGTGTCTGCATTACTGGGAGTGGGTGCTTGGTTTATCTTCCGTCGTCAGCGCCGACAATTCTTATCTGCACAGGATTAATTACACCGAGCCAGTTTAGTATATTTAGGTCAAAAAAGAATGCAACAAATAGACCTATTTGTAGAGACGCGATGAATCGCCTCTTTAGCCAAGACATTTTGTAATTATTAATTTAATTAGTATTAGTTTCAGGTACTAATTTGGCAATAAATCTTTTAGCAAGGTAATAAAAATGGCTCTATTGAATAAATTATCCCTTCCTGCTATTTCAAGTGCAGTAGCATTACTCGTGTCAGTAACATTGAACATAGATACTGCTCAGGCAGCATTATATAAATTCATCTTCGAGGGTGAGGGAGTGAACGGTTACTTTACTTATGATGACACTACCATAGGGTTTGCAAATTCACCGAACGCTACCGGATATTTTGAAGGGGGAGGTGATTATAAATTTGACTTGGGGGAGAAGGGAGTTTTTCAAGGAACTATTGGCAATCCGATTGTTTTTTTACCACGTCTTGAAGATGGTATTACAGCACCTGAAACCGACGATTTTCTTTGGGAAGTACTCGCTTCTCAACGGGAACCAGCATCCCCCTTCGCTTTGGTGAACTATTTTCATTACCCAAAGGGTTCATTTGAGGGATCTACCGCTATACGAACAACAGTCCCAAGTACTGCAATCCTTGATATCTATCCAAATGTGGACTTTCCTAATTCAATAGGTAACTTGCTGTATACAGGAACCGTCCAAACCCGAATTGAGAAGGTTCCTGAACCTGCATTGGTACCTGCATTGTTGGTAGTAGGCGCTGGGTTTATCTTTCGTCGTAGACCAAAATTAAGTACTTAAGGGTCACATCAATATGGATCAGCTTACATTTCTTACACATACATATCAACAAACTAATATGTCAGCGGCACTCGGAGAATGGCGGGTGCGGGGACTCCGGGGTGCAACTACAGTTAGTTACAACTCACCACAAGCGATCGCAGAGGCTGTGGATGAGTTATTGAATGCCTTAGAAGTCAACAATCCGCTAGATGCTACCGAAATCGTTAGTGTCACTTTTTCCGCCACTCCTGACTTAGATGCAATATTTCCCGCGGCTGTGGCGCGTCGTCGTTCGGGGTGGGAGCAAGTTCCTCTTTTGGATGTGCAGCAAATGCAGGTAAACAGTAGCCTTAAATGCTGTATTCGAGTCTTAATTCACTTCAATACCCCTATACCTCAGAATGCATTACGCCCGATCTATTTGCGCGGTGCTGCACAGTTACGCCCAGATTTAGCGATATTCAGTTAAGCGTAGCCCGTCCTTAGACATCACTCTTTGATGCGGCAAACAAATTAACCATATATTTTAAAAGTCTTATGCTTCCAGAAAAGCTGAAAAAAATTGACCAACAACTCATTGATTTACTAGGTAAAAGAATTGCCGTTTTGGCTGAATCACAATCGATTTCTTTAGAGGAACAAATTACTAATTTTGCATTTTCCTTAGCGCAGGCTGGTGTTCCAGAGTCAATATGGAAAAACTTGGTTACAGGTTGTACCTCTGCCGTTGCTAGTAGATTTTCACCTCCAGCTAACACTAAGCCACGACGGGTTACTCTAGTTGGCGGACGGGGGATGATGGGGCACTTCTTCCAGCAGAAGTTATCAGCCGCCGGTCACTACGTGAGTATTCTCGATCGCGGTGATTGGGAACAAGCAGAATCGCTGCTAGAAAAAGCAGATTTGGTTTTAGTCTGCATTCCGATTGAACATACAATAGAGGTTATTCATAAACTTAGTAAATACCTTTCTCTAACTACTGCTCTAGCTGATATTGCTAGTATTAAAACTCCAATATTACAGACTATGCTTGAGGAGCATAGTGGGCCTGTGATTAGCTTGCATCCAATGTTTGGCCCAGGTATCAAATCGTTCTTGTCTCAAAAAGTTGTAGTCTGTTCTGGTCGTGGAGACGATGCCTTCCAATGGCTTCTGGATTTGATTGAAAATGATGGTGGTAAACTGATTGTATCTACACCAGAAGAACACGACAAAATGATGATTGCTGTTCAAGCAATCCGTAACTTCAAAACCTTGAGCCTTGGGGTTTTTCTAGCAGAAGAAGAGATTGACATCCGTCGAAGCTTAGATTTTTCTAGCCCAATTTTCCGTCTAGAAATTGACATAGTTGGCCGCTTGTTTGCTCAGTCTGCACCTCTGATAGTAGATATTATGCTTGCTACATCAGAACGTCGTGAAGCCATTAAACGACTAGCAGCCACTTATAATCGGTTGGCGCAATTAGTTCTTCAGAACGATCGAGATAGCCTGATTCAGGAGTTCAAAAAAACCCATAGCATTTTGGGAGAAGAAATGAACTCGGCTGTAGAGGAAAGTACTCAGATGATTAACACCCTGAGTACACTCTTAGCAGCTAGGGATGTCGAACAAAAACAACCATATTTTGTTAGTAAACAAAGTGCGATGCCTTCTCTGCGTTCGTACAGCGTGTCGTAGACAGACGCTACGCGTAGCTTGCTTCCCCGTAGGGGTACGGCGGGCGTAGCCATCGCTAATCAACCTATAGCATCATAAACCGAATGGCACGAAGACTCATGTGAAACTTCGCTTTTATCAGGGTGTTGGGGGTAGGGTGTCGGGTGTAGTGTTAAAAGACATTGAATGGACGAGTGTGAAACCTGCTTATACTCTTTTTAATTTCCCACACCCCACACCCCAAAACCAGTAATATCAAGGGTTCGCATTTATCTTAGTACCATTCCATCATGAGCCTATCAAAGTTTCAGACAGTTCTTGCATAAGTCCAAGACCTTATAGACTCAACGCTAATTTTTACAATACAACCAAAAATGTTAACTAGAAAGCAATTTTTAACGATGAGCGCAGGTTTAGGAGTAGGAGTTCTGCTTCCCGAAGTACTCAAAGCCAAGAGAACGTATGCAGCCTCGCCTCGACTCTCAAAATTTACCGAGTCTCTGCCCATTTTCTACCCGATTTCACCACCTAGTACCTTAGATATTGCACCAGGTAAACACTCGTTCCACAGTAGCTTAGGGTCTTTTACCACCTGGGGTTACGGCGGATTGTCTTATCTTGGCCCCACTTTCGAGGTAACAAGGGGAACGCCCGTTAGGATTCGGGCATTCAACAAACTCGGTACTCATCCATTAGCTGGGTCAGTTGATACAAGCTTACATGGTGTCAATGCGTCGGACATAACTAACCCACGAACAGTCATACACTTACACGGCAGCAATACCGAGCCTGACAGCGATGGTTATCCAGAAGACACGTACCTGCCCGGACAGAGCAATGTGTATAACTACAACAACAATCAAGAAGCCGGGACACTCTGGTATCATGACCATTCCCTTGGTATGACTGCCTTGAACCTCCAAGCCGGTCTGGCTGGGATGTATCTGATTCGAGATGAGGACGATCCTATAGGTGGCAATGGCCCTCTTGGTATCCCTGCTGGAGCGCCCTATGAAGTGCCCTTGATACTACAAGATCATTCATTCAATTCTGATGGTTCGATGTCCTTTCCAGCAAAATGGGATCATGAGTTTTACGGTGATGTTGCTGTCGTCAACGGCAAGGCTTGGCCAAACCTCAATGTTGACCGAACTTTGTACCGTTTCCGTATCGTCAACGCTTCAAACTCCCGATTCTTCAGACTTAAGCTGTCGTCAAATCAGCAACTAATTCAAATTGGCTGTGACGGAGGATTCTTGAACGCTCCAGTATATTTGTCTAAGCTACTGCTGGGGCCTGGTGAACGAGCTGATGTGCTAATCGATTTTTCTACAAGTCTGCCAGGAGATAAGATTGTATTGCAAAATGACGCTGCTGCACCGTATCCCAAAGGTTTGGCTACGGTCATTGACCAGGGTTACTTTAGAATGCCAGAAATCATGCAGTTTACGGTGAATCGGGGCGCTGCTGTTTCTAAAGCTATTCCCACACGACTGCGAGTAAACAATCCATTGATAACAAAGATTGCTACGAAACCAGTAAAACAGCGCAACCTGGTTCTAACAGATATTTTGAACTCTAACTTTCAGGTGTTAGCGATGATGCTCAATGCGGTTTACTGGCATGAAGCAGCCAACCACCCAGAATTGAGGGAGCAACCAAAAGTAGACACAATTGAGCAGTGGAATTTCATCAATCTACAGCCATTCGCTCACACAATGCACCTGCATCTAGTACCATTTCAAATCCTCAACCGTCAATCAATTAATGATACTGCCTACTCCGCAGCATACAGAGCTACTGGGCCGCGTAAAGTACTTATGCACCATGCACCTGGTGGAGATACAGTGCCTTATGGTTATCCACCACTCGACCCTACTCCCTATTTAAAAGGTTTAGCAAAACCACCAGCAGCGAACGAAGCTGGCTGGAAGGATACTGTGGTAGTTAACCCGTTTGAGGTTGTTCGTCTGATAGTTCCCTTCGGTGCTAAAGCCACAGCGAACTTACCTTTTGGCAATTCATTCACCGGACGCTTCGTGTGGCACTGCCACATGCTTAATCACGAAGATAACGATATGATGCTACCCTTTGACGTGCTGCCGTAGCCCTTACCAGCAGTCATTAATTACACAAATCAGTAGTGCTGAAAAATCCTTGTTAATAGTGGTTTTAAATAAAAGGGAAAATGGAATGAATTTTGATAAAAAGCTCGCAGTTACTATCACTGGTACGGTCTGCCTCTTAACAACTATGATGGCTCCTGTTTCAGCCGCAATTTTTAATTTTTCCTACTCTGGTACGAGTGTACTTGATCCAAATGACATTGTTACAGTCGCAGGAAAATTAAAAACTAACCCTTACGATTCAGCCACAAATAGCTATGAAATTGTAGATATTACTGGCACAAGAAATGGCAACCCAATAGAGTCTTTATTATCTCCAGGATTATTTCTTGACAATCAGAATCTCTTATTCGCTGAAACTCCGGCATTAGATGAATTCGGATTTGCTTACACCGTAGGAGAAGCGTCATATAATGTGTTTTACACTTATGACTACTTAGAAATAGGGAAGCAAGGTTATTACACAGGTTATCCCCTCACTTCTTTTTCTATAACACCTATCCCTGAGTCTTCCCTAATTTTAGGTATACTAAGTATAGCTGTTTTAGTGGCTATCAAAAAAAATAAACGGTAGGTTCGCTCATTTGAAAAACTCGATAATCCGAATTCGGGCATTGCTGATTCAGGTCAAATGGTAGATACAAGTCATCAGCAATAGTATTAGCTAAATCAACTAAAATCGCCCAGATGCTAAACAAAGTTTGGAGTTTACTTAATATAGTATTTATCTAGAAGTTTAAAATATCTACTGATTCTTCTATTTCTAAATCTAATATTATTTCTCGTGTGTCTTTGAGTGCTTCTAGTTTACCTTCTTGACGATAGATATCTGCCGCTTTTTGAAAATCTTCAATTGCTTCCTGTTTATCTGCAATTTCTAAACTAGCATTCCCACGGTTGTAGTAAGCATCAGCATAACTAGGATTAATCTGGATTGCCTGAGTATAATCTTCAATTGCACCCTCAAAATCTCCTAAATCTGAACGAGCATTCCCACGTTTTTTATAAGCTATGGCATCTTGAGGATTAATTTTGATTGCTTGAGGAAATCCTGGCTGAGAGCCTAATAAATACCGAGAAATATCACGGTTTTTATAAGCATCAGCATAATGAGGATTAATTTTAATAGCCTGGGTATAATCCTCAATTGCTCCTTGTTTATCTCCAACATGAGAACGAGCTTCAGCCCGATTTTTATAGGTTACGGCAACATTAGGATTAATTCTAATAGCTTGAGTATAATCATTAATTGCTTCCTCTAATCGCCCCAGTTGATAGAGAGCTAAACCTCGTTTATTGTAAGATTTAGCATCATAAATATTCATCTGGATTGCCTGAGAATAATCTGCGATCGCAGCTTTGTAATCTCCTATTTGATAGTGAG
>JADEXV010000167.1 GCA_015206945.1 Nostocales cyanobacterium LEGE 12452
TTTTGCGTTCGCATTTGTTGATTTTGCGTTCGCATTTGTTGATTTGGCGTTCGCATTTGTTGATTTTGCGTTCGCATTTGTTGATTTGGCGTTCGCATTTGTTGATTTGGCGTTCGCATTTGTTGATTCGGCGTTCGCATTTGTTGATTCGGCATTCGCATTTGTTGATTTGGCGATCGCATTTGTTGATTCAGCGATCGCATTTGTTGATTCAGCGATCGCATTTGTTATTTCGGCGTATTTTAGCCAATAGGCGCTACTTCTGCATATTCCGCTTCATTTGCTCTAACTCATCCTGAGTTTCCCAGCTACGGAACTTCTCTTCTAAGTCATCAAAACCACTAGAAAAAGTGCTAGTTTGATTCGACCAGCCAATGCTTTCCGAACGCTGCTGGGTTTGCGCTTTAGCACGGGCTGTCTGTGCTTCGGCGGCTTTAGCTTGTACCTCCTGTCGCCGTTGCTGAATTTTTTGCAGTAGTTCTTGAGATTGGTTAATGCGTTCTTTCAGCCCTTGCATGTGTCCCCAGCGCTGATTTCCTTCGCGCAACAGGGCTGCTTCTCGCTCGCCCGCTGCTGCCGCCAAATCCTCTCTATTGGCGTTTTTGGCTTTTTGAATGCGGATATGCCAACGCTGAATTTCTTGAGCGGTGGAGAGAATTTCTTCTTCCGATCGCTTCTCTTGTAATCTTAAATCTGCGATTAGCTTTAATGTGTCTTCTTCTTGCTCACGCAGCTGTTCTAGCAGCGCCTCTAACTCCAAATGTGGATTATTACGCAAGAATTCTTCTAAACGGTTTTCTAGAAACCGACTCAAATCATCAAATAAGCCCACTGCTAGAACTCCAGAGATCGGGTGCGTGACTATTTTATTGTAGTGGGCGGAATGTAAATTTTAATAGTTCCCATCGGGTGAACTCTGGGTGTTAGTTAGATTTCAAACTTGGGAAGAATGTATTTGATGAAACTACGCAAATAACGCTGACTAACAACATAAGGCTTTAATCAGTATGAGTTCTGACTTTCAACCACCACCTAAGAGCTTGTCCATACTAGCTACTGTAGGAGGAGTCGTTACCGCTGCGATCGCGATCGCACTTTTAAATGGTTGGTCTAAGCAACTTTCCAATACTTCTATAAAAAAACCTGAAATATCAACATCCCCAACTGCTTCCCAACCAGAGAAACCCCAAAACCCTGTCTCTAGTGCAGAACAAGCTGAAATAGTTGCTAGCCTTGATGCTAAATCCGTAGTTTTGCCAGGTCAACCCATTCCTAAGAATCAATTAACAGTAGCCATAATTCCATACGTTGCTCCTGGTGTTGGAAAACTGACCCCAGAAGAAGTGACAACAGCCCGTCAAGCTTGGTCATACTTCCAGCGCAACTGGAACGATGAAACTGGCTTAATCAATTCCGTTGATGGCTTTGCCTCTGTAAGTATGTGGGATCAGGCAGCAGCGATCGCAGCCTTAGTCAGTGCTAAAGAACTGAATATCGTGCCTGCGGCTGAATTTGAAGCCAAAATGAGCAAAATGTTGAATACACTGGCGTCAATGCCTTTATATAAAGGAGAACTACCCAACAAGGTTTACAATGCGAAAACTCTCGTACCTGTTAATTATGGTCAACTAGAAAAACGGGAAGAAATTGGCTGGTCAGCCATTGATTTGGGAAGAATGGCAATCTGGTTGAAGATTGTCGAGGCAAAGTATCCAGAAATGCGATCGCAAACAGCAGCAGTTTGGAAACATTGGCAAGTCAAGCGTCTGACCAAAAATGGCCAAATGTTCGGTACTGCCGTTATCAAAGGCAAAGAACAATACAACCAAGAAGGTCGCTTGGGCTATGAGAATTATGCTGCTTATGGTCTGAAGCTTTTGGGCTTGAATGTTAATAAAGCCTTAGAGTATCAGTCCCATACTGCCTTTGTCGATCTTTACGGACAGGGAATTCCTTACGACAAACGGGACTATAAAAATTCTGGAGCCAATAACTACGTTCTTAGCGAACCCTATATCTTAGATGGCATCGAAACTGGGTTTCAAGCTTTGCCTAAAGCTTATGCCGATCGGATTTTAGCTGCCCAAGCCGCGCGTTATGAAGCGACAAAACAATTAACTGCCGTCACCGAAGACAACTTAGATCGCGCGCCATACTTTGTTTACAGCAGCCTATTTGTCAACGGAGAACCTTGGGCAACCATCGCGGATACTAGAGAACAGCACAACAATTTGCGATTCCTCAGTGCCAAAGCTGCGATCGGCTGGCATGTGCTTTATAGCACTGCTTATACCCGTCAGTTATTTGATTTCGTTCAAGGCAATCTTAAGTCTGAAGAAGGCTGGTACAACGGCTTTTATGAGTCTCTACGTCAGCCGAATAAAACTCTTACCGCTAATAATAATGGTGTAATTCTGGAAAGCTTACTGTATAAGCAAGTTGGGCAACCACTTACTGTTTGGGCAGGAGTCAAAAGCCATAAGTCAACCGAGAAAACTATAAAAAGACCATAAGTTAAGTTATTTCATGTCCCAGTCGTACAGAATTCAATGCTGAATTCTGACTTCTGAGTTCTGAATTCTTCTTATAAATCGCATAAAAAAACCCCTAGCATTTCTACTAGGGGTGAGAAATAATACCATTTCACTTGATGTTTGTCTGAGATGACCCTGTTAGTGCCTCTGCTCTACGCAAGAGGCTGGAGTGTTTCTCAAATATTACAGTAAAAGCGATCGGGTATAAATTAGCCAACATTTGCCAAGAGCAATTCTCGTTTTTCTGATTTTTGTACTCTCACTTGAGAGTCATCATCAACATCGATAAGGGCTGTGTCTCCATCTGTAATTTCACCAGACAGCATTGCTTCGGCGAGAGAATCTTCTAGGAGGCGCATAATTGCCCGGCGTAATGGCCTAGCGCCGTAGCTGGGATTATAACCTTCTTGTACCACAAGCTCTTTGAAGCGATCGCTAACTTCTAGGATAATTCCCTTTTCTGTCAAGCGGCTAGCAACATCGCGAAGCATAATTTCGGCGATTTGCTTAACTTCATCCTTGGAAAGCTGGGTGAAGACGATAATCTCATCAAGACGGTTAAGGAACTCAGGACGGAAGTAAGCTTTCAATTCCTCATTTACCAAGGTGCGAATGCGGTTATAACTAGCGTCGGCTTGAGTGTCGAAGTCAAAGCCTAAACCACTACCACCTTTTTCAATCACCTTGGAACCGATGTTAGAAGTCAAAATGATCAGCGTGTTCTTGAAGTCCACTTTCCGACCTTTGGCATCGGTAAGATGACCGTCATCCAAGATTTGCAGCAGCATATTGAATACATCGGGGTGTGCTTTTTCGATTTCGTCGAATAGCAGCACTGTGTAAGGTTTCCGCCGCACGGCTTCTGTAAGTTGTCCGCCTTCGTCGTATCCTACATAACCAGGAGGCGAACCAATTAGCTTGGCGACGGTGTGACTCTCCATGTATTCGGACATATCTAGCCGAATCATCGAGTCTTCCGCACCGAAGAAGTAGGAAGCTAGTGCTTTCGCCAATTCTGTTTTACCAACTCCGGTAGGACCAGAGAAGATAAAGCTCGCAATAGGACGATTGGGATTTTTCAAACCAACGCGGGCGCGACGGATACCGCGAGAAACAGCCGTGACTGCTTGCTCTTGACCGATGAGCCGCTGATGCAGAGTGTCTTCTAAGTGCAGGAGCAACTCTGATTCAGATTCAGTGAGCTTATTAACTGGTACACCAGTCCAAGAGGCAACGATTTGAGCGATGTCTTCTTCATCAACTACAGTTGAGTTGACAGGTTGCTCGGTTGGTGTAAACGTTGCTTGCAGTTGTTCTGCGAGTTTTAACTCTTGGTCGCGCAGTTGTGTAGCTTTATCAAAATCTTGGACTCTGACTGCTGCTTCTTTTTCTTTGGTAACGCCGGCGAGTTCGCGCTTAAGTTCTTTATTGGGAGAACTTTGGGAGTTCCGCAGACGAACGCGAGAACCAGCTTCATCAATCAAGTCTATTGCCTTATCGGGCAAGAAGCGATCGCTAATATAGCGGTCTGATAATTCTGCGGCGGCGACAAGTGCCGCATCCAAAATTGTGACTTTGTGGTGTTGTTCGTAAGCACCGCGCAAGCCGTAGAGAATTTGTACGGTTTCCTCTACCGATGGTTCCCCCACCTGAATCGGTTGGAAACGACGCTCTAGGGCAGCATCACGCTCAATATGCTTCCGATACTCATCGAGGGTAGTTGCGCCGATGCACTGGAGTTCGCCTCGTGCTAAGGCAGGTTTGAGGATGTTGGCTGCATCCAAGCCACCTTCTGTACCACCAGCGCCAACCAAGGTGTGAATTTCATCAATCACCAGGATGATATTCCCTACAGTGCGGACTTCTTCCACAACTTTTTTGATGCGTTCTTCAAAATCGCCACGGAAGCGAGTTCCAGCTACCAATGACCCCATATCGAGGCTGATAACTTGCTTGTCTTGTAAGCTTTCAGGAACATCCTGATTGATAATACGTTGAGCTAGACCTTCAGCGATCGCAGTTTTGCCAACTCCTGGTTCCCCAATCAACACTGGGTTATTCTTAGTGCGGCGACCGAGAATTTGGATTGCCCGCTCAATTTCCTTCTGGCGACCAACTACGGGGTCGAGTCTGCCTTCTTGGGCTAATTTGGTCAAATTTCTGCCAAATTCTTCCATTGTTAATGGTTGGGTGCGCTTTTGATTACCACTACCAGCAAAAGCTGGTGCATTTTCACCCAAACGGCGAACTATGGCACTGCGGACACTCTTGAAGTCAACCCCTAGATTTTGCAGTACTTTGGCGGCGACACCTTCACCAGCCTCGGTTAATCCTAAGAGTAAGTGTTCAGTGTTAATGTAATTCTGTCCCAAACTATGAGCTTCTTTAAACGATTGCTCGAAGAGGCTTTTTACTTTAGGAGTAAAAGGAATTTCTGGTGGTACAAAACCAGAACCCCTACCAATAATTTTTTCTACCTCGCGACGTGCATCTTTGAGGGTAACGCCTAATTCCGCCAGCACTTTAGCAGCAACCCCAGTTCCTTCTCCCATCAAACCCAGGAGAATTTGTTCTGTTCCTACAAAGTTGTGTCCCAGGCGACGGGCTTCCTCCTGAGCTAACATAATTACTCTAATGGCTTCGGAAGTGAAGTGTTCAAACATAATGGGTTCTTGCTCCCTCGCTGCTTGGACTTTGGGTGAGATAAAATTCACCCTCATCTAAAGTTTTTTGTATTTTCTTAAGGACTAATGTAACTTTATTTAAAGTTAAGTGGCAGTGGTGAGAGCCGTAAGACATCAGGTGTACTTGCCGTCTACTAAAAGTGTTGAGTGGAGTACGGGGAAAGTCAGAAGTGGCAAAGTTGACAGTTAAACTTTCGGTAATTGACAATTTTCTTTTGTCTGTTCTGTTTTCCACTGTCAGCTAAACTTAAAATTCAGGACTTAGCACTCTAAACTCAGGACTGACAATGACTGAAGCAACGGCCGGTAAAGATCAACAACATCCACTTTATAACCGCGATCGCCCCCTTATTGATATTTTACTCTCTCAAGAGGCGACAGACTATAACTTAGCAGAATTGGCTAGACTGCGAATGCGCTATCAAGGGTTTCCAGGTGCGAGAGACATCCAAAAAGACCTGGATAAAGTCTTGCAGCAGTGGGGTTTGACCGAAGCCGAGCTTTTTGAGAAAACTCGTCAAATTCACGATTTGGGTGGAATTTACAAAAGCCGTGGCAAGAAAGATGAACAGGATTGGAATTAGTTATGGGGAATTGGGCATTGGGAATTGGGCATTGGGAATTTTGCGATCGCTACCTCGTTTCCAGAACGAAATGAGTTTAGACAAGTTTGCTTGGAAATAGTCTAAATCGATTGTGGCGATCGGTTCCTCAATTTCGGCTCCTGCGATCGGGAAAGTTTTGCCAATAAAGCTCGATAGCTGCCAGAGAATCGTAAAACTTGAAATATGTTAGGAATTTGTCTTGGCAAAAGTATTACATTTTTGAGGATCGCCCGTTTGGATACCTTGTTTAAACCAGCGAACCCTTTGGGCGGAACTACCATGTGTAAAAGATTCTGGCACAGCGTAGCCTTTAGCTTGCTTTTGCAAGCGGTCATCTCCAATACTGCTAGCTGCGTTCAATGCTTCTTCAATATCACCTGTTTCCAGAATTTGCCGTGAGCGTTGAGCATGATTTGCCCAAACGCCTGCAAAACAGTCTGCTTGTAATTCTAATCGCACAGAAAGCTGATTTGCTTGCGTCTGACTCACTTGGTTCTGCAAGGTTTGAACTTGCTGCGAAATCCCCAGTAAATTTTGGACATGATGTCCAATTTCATGAGCAATCACGTATGCTTGAGCAAAATCTCCCGGTGCCTGATATTTAGTCTTCAAATCGCGGTAAAAACTTAAGTCAATATACACCTTTTGATCGCGCGGACAATAAAACGGTCCAACTGCTGAACGTGCAAATCCACAAGCAGACTCTACCGCTCCTGAGTAAAGAACTAACTTTGGTTCTACATAAGTTTTTCCGTCTTGCCGAAACTGCTCACTCCATGTATCTTCTGTATCAGCCAGTACAACAGATACAAAATCCGCCATTCGATCTTGAGTTTGAGATCCTGTTGTTTGAGGTGACTCAGCTATCGGGCTATCACTTGGTGGGGAATCTTGTTGCCAAAGGGCACTGGGATCTCCACCCAATAGTAAAACCAGTAGCGATATGAGTGCTGCTCCTACACCTCCACCCACGACAGGAGCGGAAATCTTCATCCCACGCCGATCTTCAACATTTGTACTCCGACGACCTATTTGCCAACGCATAATTACTGCTTACCAAACTCATAAAGAAATACGGCTTGAACTAGGTAGGATGAAATCTACACAAGCCTTTTAGCTATACAAATTAATATTACTTATTCTATGTATCGATCTCTTCTGCCTACGGACAAACTATAAATAAAGGACAGTCAGCCTTTAGAAAGGTTTTCTTAAACAGGTTGTCCATCAAATCACACAGAATTCCCGGACTCGTTATAAAAAACACCACAGTCAGGACGGAAGCGGAATTTCAAAGACGTAATTTGCATTCCATGACCAAGCTGTGAGAATTTAAAATATCAACACAGGCGAATGTTATTATGTCTGCGTTGGATATACAAATGTAGTTAGTTAAGGCTGTTCCGTGCCACTCACTAATAATTCTGCATCAGTTAGAGGTTTTTCCATCTTGGTGTATTTACTTTTTGACTCGCATCCTTGAGGGTGTTATTACCTACCTCATGAGCGAAAGAATATATTTTATTACTAAGGATAGTTTTGAATTGAACCAACTCGTATTTAATATAACAAGTACTGAAGAATCAACTTTGTCAGTGATTAATCTTTCCCCTGCGACCAAGGAGTAATTATGGTTTTAAGTCAATATCAACGTGCAGTAGGCGTATTTACTCATCGGAGAGATGCAGAGCGGGCAATACATGAGTTGAGAGATTCTGGCTTGGCGATGGAGAAAGTATCTATACTTGTACAAAACTCAGATCGCAATCATGAGATTGCCGATAATGAACTTAAAGAGGGTACTGGTGATAAAGCTGACGAAGGTGCAACAGTAGGAGGGCTTTCAGGGGGTGCTGTTGGTGGGTTAACTGGTTTATTAGTAGGTCTTGGGACTTTAGCAATCCCTGGAGTTGGCCCAATAATGCTGGCTGGGGCAGCGGCAACTGCTTTAGTTACAACCCTTGTTGGGGCAAGTATTGGTGCTGCCACTGGGACTTTTGCTGGTGCATTAGTTGGTTGGGGAATGTCGTCAGAGCAAGCTAGAGCATATAACGAGCGAGTAGAGGAGGGACACTATTTAATAATCGTGGATTGTACATCTTTTGAAATTGCTAAAGTACAAGAAATACTACAGCGTTGGGGTATTGAAGAGTTTGGTATTTACGAGTATTTCAACAGTGAATCTGAAACTACAAATTCTCTGACCACAACGACTTCTGCTACTGCCATTCCTAATAAAAGCGGGATGATGTCTAAGTATAGTGTTAGTTGCTTTGATAGCATAGCTAATGCTGAAGCGGCAATTAAAGATATGTGTGTCGCAGGTTTTTCAGTAAATCAGATTTCCTTAATTTGCAAAGACTTTTCTCAATTGGTTGGGTCAACAGGCATTAATTTAAGTGAACGCTTTGACGCTATGAGGTTAGGAATAGCAGATGAGTGGGCACGTTTTTACAATGAGCAAATAGAGCAAGGAAATTACATACTTATCGTTAGTGGCACAGATCGCGAGCAAGATATAGCTAGGTCTATTCTGGGTAATTATGGGGTTCAAGAGTTTCAAATTTATGACCCAATGTTAATTCGCTCTTAAAAACGGGTGCTGTCATGAATGGGAGCCAACTTATTTGAGTTTTGGAAGATACAGCAGAGTTCAGAATTCAGGAGTAAAACACGCTTTATATCTGGGTAACAGAATTAGCTCGTGTACCTCGTCAACTTGAAATCTGCTCTATCAATAAGCAATGGGTTTTGCAGCCTGAAAACTCTACTATACAGACAATCGACACCTTTCAAGGTTATAGCAAGTGGTGTCGATAAGCTTCAATACATTCACCTGACAGTAAAATATTTTACTTAAAATTATCAGCATTTCTGCTTTGCTCAGGGTCAGCAGTGAGCGAAGCCGAAGGGTCAACCTGTATTGCCTCTTTCTGCGTCTCCAGTTGCTCCCGTTGCTTGCCATACTCCCGCAGCTGCTTCAAAAGGTTTTCTTGAGATGAGTTTGGAATAGACGGATTGGGGCTTGGTTGAAGGTCGGTATCGGTACTTGCAAAATTAGCCGCTGAGGGATTATTTTCGTAGACTGGTAGCGACTTGTCATTAAACATCGCCTGTTGTGTTGGTGCTGGGGTAGGAATTAGATTCTTTGGTTTGCTCACAGCAGCTTTTACCGAATCTAGAGTAGTAGCAACCTGCACTTGTTGCTGCATCTGTTGTGTAGAAGATACTAAACCACTTAAACCATTCACCAATTGCCGCAGATTTTTACGGAAATTAGGATCGCCTGTCAATTCATCTAAATCAGATGTAATTTTTTGGGTATTTTCAAAGGTTACTCGTGCTGAATCTAAAGTTTGTTGCAGCACCACCGCATTTTTTGGATCGTTTAAGGTTTTAGAAGCATCACGTAAGTTAGCTGAGGCTTGGGCTGCATTTGCTGAAAGCGTTTCTAAATTGTTGAGTAATTCTCCTTGAGTCAATCGATTGACAGATGGCGATAAGCTACTGACTGTAACACGCAATTGGTTGCTGGTTTCGGTGATATTGTTCAACGCACCAACCAGTGTCGAACGATTTGTTGTCAACAAATTATCCAGGTTGTTCAGCAATCGATTTGCTTGAGTTGCAGTTGCACCGAATTTACTTACTGTTTGATTTGCAGATGCATTAAGTTGGTTTGTCGCCCGTTGCACTGAATTAGCCGTAGCGGAAAATGTATTAAGTTGTAGTTGTAAGCTTTTGGTCAAACCTTGTAAATCCTGACTTAGCTCACTAAAACTGGATGCTGCGCCCGTGGTAGTTTCTAGAACTCTATTGACATTTCTATAAAATTTTGGGTCGTTGTATACAGCGGCTAGCTCAGTTGAACTGCGAATTAGTGCATCAACACTGATGCCAACCTGACCTTTTAACCGAGAGCCATTACAGACTATGAGGCTGGGATCGCAACTTTTATCTAAAGGTTTAGCAATCACAACCCCAGCAGGCAAGCTTGATTTTGGTGTGATGTCGATAATACTTTCGCTAATTAATCCGCTTTGATTAGCTTCCACCACGACATTACGGGGGATAATCAGGTCAGTTTGGGCAATTTCAATCTCTACATCAATGGCATTTGCCCCTGGTCGAACCTGGGAAATAGTTCCTACCTTAACGCCACGATAGCGAACTGCTGCTCCCTTTTGCATTCCGCCAGCGTTAGCAAATTCTACAATAATTTTGTATGAACGCCCAGCAGCGGTGAATCTATTTAACCACAGAAAGAGTAAGCCAAATACCCCTAGTCCTAGCAGGAGTAATAACCCCACAGAACCTTCTCTAAATGTTCGCCCAGACGCGAAGCGACTTGTCATAAGACCTCGCATTTTTTTGCCTCCACCAACAACCAATAACCAAGTTAGGAGTTAAAAGTTAGGAGTTAGTAGTTAAATTTAACTTTTTACTCCTGGCTTTTAAGTTTCTAGCCGGCGACTTTAATCGGGCCTTGAACACTTCCACTGATAAATTGTCTGATCAAGGGATGTTCTGTGTTGTATATTTCACTAACTGTACCTTGCCACTGCACTTTACCTTCATAGAGAAATATAAGTCTATCAGATGTACGGCGGATAGTGCTGTCTTGGTGGGTAACAACAGCATAAGTACTACAAACTCCATGTAAACATTGCAAGTGGCGAATTAAATCTTCGATGACTGTTGAGGCAATGGGATCGAGTCCGGCCGTTGGTTCGTCGTATAGTAGAACTTCTGGCCCTTCATTGGGATTATCAGGGTTAGACATAATCGCACGGGCAAAACTTACCCGTTTGCGCATTCCCCCGGAAAGTTCGGCTGGGTAGAGGTGGCCTATTTCTGGCAAACCTACCATCTCCAATTTTTCGTTTACCAAATCTCGGATGCGCGATCGCGACAGCTTTGAATTTTGATAAAGTAAAAATCCCACATTCTCCTCCACTGTCAGCGAATCAAATAGCGCCGCCTGCTGAAACACCATACCAATGCCAACCTGCTGGCCACCATCCTCAATCAAACCGTCTCGCCGCACTCCTTGCACATAAATTTCTCCTTCATCAGGACTAAGTAACCCCGCTATTACTCGTAAGATGGTTGATTTCCCAGTCCCTGATGGTCCAATAATCCCCAGTGCTTCTCCCCGGTAAATGGTCAAGTCTACATTATCTAGAACTTTATTGCTACCAAAGGACTTAGAAACACCTTTCAGTTCAATCAATGGTTCAGTCATTAGTTATTAGTCACTTATACTGAGCTTGTCCTGAGCGTAGTCGAAGGGCGTAGTAGTTGGCGCAGCCTCTCGTAGAGAAGGGCGCAGCCGAAGTATTGGTCATTGATCATTGGTCATTAGTCAGTAGAAAATAAACAAATGACTACTGGAGAACTAACAAAGGACAAATATGCTCAATAGTGATTTCATAGTTATTGGTAGGACATTGTATAGTGTATTATAAGTACGGAATTAGCATTCTGATTAGCAAACTTTATTTTTTTAACATAATATTTAGTTATTGGCGATGTTTATCGTCTCAAAATATCCTCAACACCAAGCTGACTAAGACACCGTAGTAATTAAACATCTCAGTGATTTGAAAATAATATTCCAGTTTTCTGTAGACATCAGCAAATTTATTTATATATTATTAATATCCTACTTAACTTTATAACTACTCAGGTTGATACAAAATATAAAAATCAGATTTAAGTTGTGAAAATCAAAAGGTTCAGACTCGCTATTTTTTATATAAGTCAAAAACCTTGTTTTTCATTAATTATTAACTATGGCTATAAAAAATTAGCTCCCTGCTTTCCAAAGTTATTATAACTGGCAGAAGTATTAAATAATTAAAAATGTTAATAGCATTACTCGCTAATGAATTTGGCAAAGCCCAAAATTATTTACTAGTATTGTAACAACTGCTGTTAAAAATCAAAGTAAAAATTATGAGTAACCAATTAGAACAGTTTGCAAGTGATAATTCCTCTGGTATTTGTCCGGAAGCACTGGAATATATGATTAGGGCAAATCAAGGTAGTGTTCCAGCTTATGGAAATGATGAATGGACTCAAAAAGCAACGGATTATTTTCGAGAACTCTTTGAAATTGATTGTGAAGTATTTTTTACCTTTAACGGTACAGCCGCAAATTCTTTATCTTTAGCTGCTCTTTGCCAGTCATATCACAGCGTCATTTGTCATGAGACATCTCACATAGAAACAGATGAATGTGGCGCACCTGAATTTGCATCTAATGGCTCTAAATTGTTACTTGCTCACGGTAAGAATGGCAAATTAACATCAGAGTCTATAGAGTCAATTGTCACCAGACGTACTGACATTCATTATCCTAAACCTAAAGTTATTAGCATTACGCAATCAACTGAATTAGGAACTTTATATTCTATTGAAGAACTTTTAAGTATTAAAGCAGTTGCAAACAAATATAACTTAAAACTTCACATGGATGGCGCTCGTTTTGCAAATGCAGTTGCCGCTATGAATAAAAGCCCTGCTGAAATTACTTGGAAAAGGGGAGTGGATGTATTGTGTTTTTGTGGTACCAAGAATGGAATGGCATTAGGTGAAGCCATTCTTTTCTTCAATAAAGCGCTAGCAGAAGATTTTGATTATCGATGCAAGCAAGCAGGTCAGCTAGCTTCAAAAATGCGGTTTATTTCGGCTCCTTGGTTGGGTTTATTAGAAACTGGTGCTTGGCTAAAAAATGCCAGACATGCTAATCAATGTGCTGAATACTTAGAAAATCAACTATTAAATATAGAAGGTGTTGACTTGATGTTTCCTAGAGAAGCCAACGCCGTATTTGTGAAATTACCTGAAGAAGTCATTCACAGCTTAAAAGCTAATAATTGGCAGTTTTATACATTTATTGGTGTGGGAGGAGTACGTTTTATGTGTTCTTGGAACACTACTCAATCAAGGATTGATGAGTTGATTGGTGATATTAAAAACGCAACAATAAATGGAGGAAAGGAAAAGGGGTAAAGGGGAAAGGGATAGAATTAATTTCCCCTTACCCTTTAACCTTTCCCCGACATGTTGCAATAGTAAATTTTGCAACATGTCTCAAATGTCAGCGTTTACTTCTCATGTAACTTCAACTGCAATTTTGATTGTTGCCACAAACCCAAATGCTTATTTTTAGCATTAGCTTCTGCAATTAAAAATTGGGTTTTGCTCTCATAGCAATTTTGTAAAGATTCTTGGTCAACGACGGCATTACCTGACTCTACCAAAAGGAGATTTACTGACCGATTATCTACAAATACTTCACCCGCTGGGCGGCCACTTTTAATTTGTTCTGTGCTTCTAATCACGACAGGAGTTTGAGGTGGTAATAGCTTTTTTAGCCTTTGTGTTGCTGCCAAACCATAGCGCTTGTCAGTTGCCTCTGGTGCATTAATACACGCTAACTTGACTATAGTTGTTTGTCCTGCATTATCTTTAACTAAAATTGTGTTCCCGTCTGTAATACCAACTACTGTACCTAGCACCAACATTAGTTGAAGTAATTCCATCATTTTATATGTAATATTTTATGCACAGATAGAATTTTATTTCGGTGCTTAGGTTACTAGTGTGATTTAGCTCACAAGCTGCAAATAAAATAAAAGTAATAAATATTATCATTACAAAAATCTGGCATTTATATCAATCAGAATTTAATTTAGTAACTACAGGTAATTGAACACTCACTGTAGTTCCTGTCAAGAGATTAGAAGAAATTAACAGTTCCCCATTATGAGCATTGACGATGCGTTTACTAATAGCAAGTCCTAACCCAGTGCCATAAGGTTTTGTAGAGAAGAATGGCTGAAAAAGTTTGGTGATAACTTCAGATGGAATTGGCTCGCCGCTATTGTGGACATTAATGCAAACTTTATCTATATGCAAACAATCAACTCCAATGAGTTTGCTGACTCCGCAAGCAATGTTGTGCAAATAGCTACTCAGTTCGCCGGTTCGATAGTTTAAAGAAGATAAACGTGCGATTATCTGCCGCTCACGATGCCAAGTTTGCTTGTGCAACAACATTTCGTCATCACTGGTTTTGCTTATGGATGCCTATTGCATGGGTTTTGAAACCTATTTCCGCAAGCTTGGTTTGGGTCGCCGCGATTTTAATCGTTTAGATGCAAGATGTGAGTTGATAGAAAGATTCTACTAGAGACATCTGCTATTTGTATACAACAAAATTATTAAATTTTACTTGCATAAATTTAAATTTATACAAGTTTATACAAGAATTAAATAAGTAAAAATAAGCGGTATCATTCTAAGCAAAGTTAAATAATTTTAGAAGATTATGCTTGGTTGATTTCAGTCGGTTACATTTACGATGATAAGACAGTATTTATTTATACTTGGGTACTTACAGGCTGAAAGTTTAGATTTTGCTGAGAAATCCATAAAAACTTTCTAAACAAAATATCAGCTTTTTCGAGATTAATCCTTAGATATCCATCATTATTAGATTAATTATGCAAGCAATAATTAGTTCAAAGCTCAATTCAAAATCTGTATTCTTAATTATGAAACTCAGAAATTTATTAATAATAATTTTGTCTTCTCTCGTTATGATTAGCTGTGTTCGAGAAGTATCAAATAATGAGTCTAAAGAAGTTGCGATCGCAGTGAATACATCTGTTCCCAAATCTTCAAGTCCGGTGAAGTCTGTAACCCCTTCGGTACAATCTCAGAAGTCAGGCAGTTTTGTTTCTGGAGAACATACAACTCAAGGAACAGTCAGTATTACTACTAAAGACAGTAAATCATTTCTAGAGCTTGGAGAATCGTTTAAAACCTCAGAATCAGGCCCGGATTTATTCGTAATTTTGCATCGTTCAGATAATGTAATCGGTTCAAGTAAGCCACCAGCTTATTCTTTAAAAAAGGGAGATTATATCATTCTTTCTCCCTTAAAAAAATATAGTGGCGCTCAAACATATTCTATTCCTAACAATATCAATTTAGCCGATTACAAATCTGCTGCTATCTGGTGTCGCAAGTTCAATGCTACTTTTGGTGCTGCTAAGTTGAGTAGTTAAAATTAACTAAACTAGGACTTACGCAATAACTCTCTGAAACTCTCATTCCTTTGCGCCTTCTCTAACGAGACGCTGCGCGTAGCTTGCTTCTCCGTAGGAGTATGCGGTTCGTTTTTTCATGATTTTGTGTAAGTCCTGTAAACAATCACGGAGAGTAGCGAGTGGGAAATCGCTGTTCAGCTACAAAACTTTACACCCTACCACATTCATAGTCACGAAGATGAAGCTTTATCTATTCAAGAGGTAGAATTAGAATTTAAGTTTGATGACCAGATTATCTGAGCAATTCCTGGAACCTTTCTTCACTCTTCTAAAGGTCAACTCCACAGATTTACAAATTATCCTTGTATTTTAAGAGTTTTAACTTCTAAATCCTAACTTTGTTTGTATGCCAGAACAACAGCAGTGGACTATAACAGCAACTGAACAACCACCAGAGTGGTTTATCCAAGCAGTGAAACAGTATACACCTGCATCAAGTGGACTGTATGCAGCGCAATTGTTGTGGCAACGCGGTATTAAAGATCGTCAACAATTAACAGCTTTTATCAACTATAAAGTTTATCAACCGACAAGTCCCTTTGAGTTTGGGCAAGAAATGCATCTGGCGATCGCACGGTTGCAACAAGCGTATAATACTAAAGAAAAAATCGCCATTTGGGGAGACTTCGATGCCGATGGTATTACCGCTACATCGGTACTTTGGGATGGATTGGGGCAGTTTTTCGCTCAAAATACTCAGTTAGTTTACTACATTCCCAATCGCCTGAAAGAATCCCACGGACTTAATAATCAAGGTATTGATAACTTAGCAAAACAAGGTTGCAAATTAATAGTTACTTGCGATACAGGTAGCACAAATGTTGAGGAAATTATTTATGCCAAACAGCTAGGCATAGATGTAATAGTTACAGACCATCATACCTTACCAGCCGAACGCCCACCTGTTGCAGCAATTATCAATCCCCGCTATTTTCCAAAAGAACATCAGTTATTTAATCTTTCTGGGGTGGCGGTAGCTTATAAGTTAGTGGAAGCGCTATATCAAACTCTGCCCAATGTTGCTAAATATCCCTTAGAAGATTTATTAGATTTAGTTGCAGTTGGATTAATTGCCGACTTAGTGCAGTTAAGTGGAGATTGCCGCTACTTGGCACAGATGGGAATTCAACGATTGCAAGAAGATTTTAAACAGCCAGCAGCAGCACGGCGGCGGCCAGGGGTAGGGCGATTATTAGAATTGTGCCAGAAAAGTGGCGATCGCCCCACAGATATTTCCTTTGGTTTGGGGCCGAGAATTAACGCCGTTAGTCGCATTCAAGGCGATGCCAGTTTTTGCGTGGAATTATTAACTAGTCGCGATGTCAAACGTTGTAACGAACTCGCCGAAGTTACAGAACTCGCCAACGCCCGCCGCAAATCTTTACAAAAAGATGTGCAAGCACAAGTGGCGCAAAAACTTACTCACTTAGATTTATCAACCACCAGTGTTATTGTCCTAGAAGATGCCCAATGGCCTGCGGGTGTATTGGGCTTAGTCGCCGGACAGATAGCACAAGAAACTGGACGCCCGACGATTTTGTTGAGTACGGAAGGAGCAGGGGAGCAAGGGAGCAGGGGAGCAGAGGAGCAGGGGAGCAGCACTTCGGCTACGCTCAGTGACCAGGGAGCAGGAGAGCAGGGGAGCAATTCTTCTCCTCTGCCCCTCCGCGCCTCTGCCCCTCTGCTTGCAAGGGGTTCCGCTCGTTCGGTGAATTCTGTCGATTTATACCAACTGGTGAAAGAGCAAGCACATTTGTTACATCGCTTTGGGGGACATCCCTTTGCAGCTGGTTTGAGTTTGCTGGTGGAGAATATTCCTTTATTTACGGCGGCGATTAATCAGCAGTTGCGGCAATCTTTAGGTAGTACAACTCTAACGCCAACTGTGCAAGCAGACTTGACGGTAACGGTAGCAGACTTGGGGAAAGAGTTATTTTTGGAACTCAAACTACTAGAACCTTGTGGAATGGGTAATCCTGTTCCGAAATTGCTAATTCAAAACTGCTGGTTTGAAAATTCTTGGCATCGCAATCAGCAGGATTGGCAAGGGAAAAAGGTACAGTACATTAAAGCTGAGTTTGATATTCGGGATGACTCTAGCAGAAGTGCTTTTCCTGGCTTATGGTGGGGACACTACAAAGATGAATTGCCCATAGGAAGGTGTGATTGCATAGCAGAACTAGACTACAACACCTTCAAAAAACGTTATGAAATCAGATTGATTGCCGTGCGTTCTTCTGCTAACTCAGCACTCAACACTCAGCTATCGCTAACACCTTTCATCCTAGACTTACGGAATCAGGAACACTCAGCAACTCAACATTCAGCACTAATTATTGAAGATTGTCCCACGAATTGGGATGATTTACGTATGTGGTTACGGCGATGTTTGGCGATCAGCCGCTCTACGTCTGGGCTTGAGAATCAGCAACAATTAGCGATCGCTTGGTCTAAGCCTAAGCATCAACCACCTAATCAAATTTGGCTGACTCTTGTCGGAATTGCCAAATATCTCAGTCGCACAAATCAACTAGTTACCCGCGGACAACTTTTAGAAAAAATCGGCATCAGCGACCAAACCTTACTTGTCGGCATCAAAGCTTTAAAATACTTAGGGTTCACAGTTCAACGACAAGACCGTTCTTTACAATTTACCTGGCATCCAAACGATAGTGCCGAAAACCTAGCTGACGAAGCAGTTGCGCGGTTTTTAGCTGCTGTTCGAGAAGAACAATTTCAGCAACAGTATTTTGCGGAAGTTCCTTTATCTACGATTGTAGCGATCGCCAGCTACGACAGTAAATAATTTAAAGGGTTCACAGCGTTTGCTACACAGCCTCTTTCCCCCTGCCCCCCTGCTCCCCGGTCACTGAGCGTAGCCGAAGTGC
>JADEXV010000168.1 GCA_015206945.1 Nostocales cyanobacterium LEGE 12452
TTGCCCCTCAGCCTCTTGTGCCCAGTGCCCAATGCCCTATACCCATAACTAATGCTCTTTCATAAGAAATATTTATAATTCGTGACTGTAACCAACATTACCCCATCTGCCCTTCACATTTTGATAATATTCAGCTTGTGACTTGTATTACCCTCTTAACGACGATTAACCGTTGGCAAGTACAACTAGTGCAACAGATGCTGATTGTTCAAAACCCAGCAATACAAATAATTGATTAGGGTGGGAGGGGGAGAGCATCTTATTTGGAGGTTGGTATTCTCATGGTTTTGTCACTACGTCCATATAATTAAGTCTGCTGAAAAAAAGAGCAAGAGACTTGTATTGGTATAAGTATTTTCGTTAAGCTGGCAACCAAAGACGAAAATTAAGGTCTGAATTGCTTAAAAACGTAGTTTAACGATGTAGCCATTAGTCTTAATAAAGAAAAATGACTAATGACTAAGCACAACCCAATACGGTTTGACATGTTTTCGACCTCATACCCACTTAAAATAAAATAAAAAATGGCTAACAACGAAGAATCACGTGGTTTAAAGTCTCTATTTGATTGGTTTGCAAATCGGAGGAAGTCAGGATCTACCAGCCTCGAACGCCAAGAACGTGAAATTGCTGATGGTTTGTGGCACAAATGTTCTAAGTGTGGCGTGTTGGCATATACAAAAGACCTGAAAGCCAACCAGATGGTTTGTGTCGAATGTGGCCATCACAATCGGGTAGATAGTGATGAGCGCATCCGCCAATTGATAGATAACAATACCTGGAAACCGCTGGATGAGCATTTGCGTCCAACTGACCCGCTAGAATTTCGCGATCGCAAACTCTACAGCGATCGCTTGCGGGAAACACAAGATAAAATTGGCTTGATAGACGCGGTTAGAACTGGTTTAGGTCAAATCAATGGTTTGCCCATTGCCCTTGGGGTTATGGACTTCCGCTTCATGGGTGGTAGTATGGGTTCCGTCGTGGGAGAGAGACTCACCCGGATGATTGAGCAAGCCACTCAACGACGCTATCCTGTAGTTATCATCTGTACCTCTGGTGGCGCGAGAATGCAAGAAGGTATGCTCTCTTTGATGCAGATGGCAAAAATCTCCGCAGCCTTACAGCGCCATAAAGACGCCCGATTATTATATATTCCTGTTTTGACCAATCCGACAACGGGCGGCGTTACCGCTAGTTTTGCAATGTTGGGCGATATAATTTTGGCAGAACCCAAAGCTACCATTGGTTTTGCTGGTCGGCGAGTGATTGAGCAAACCCTGCGGGAAAAACTACCTGAGAATTTCCAGACTGCTGAAGATTTGCTCCAGCACGGTTTTGTTGATGATATCGTACCCCGTACTCAATTAAAGAACACCCTAACCCAGCTGATTGCCCTACACCAGCCTGTATTAACAACACCTCACATGGTTTTGTGGGAAACAATGTCCTTAACTTCTAGCGCAGCAGAATAAAGTATTGGGCATGGGGCACAAGAGGCAGAGGGGCGGAGGTGCAGAGGTGCAGAGGGGTAGAGGGGATAAAACTTACTACAACTCCTCTGCACCCCTGCTCCCCTGCTCCCCACTCCCTCATCCTCTGCTTGGCTCTTGAACAAACATGAGCGGAACAAGGGCTACTAGTCGAAATATGCCTGAGAGGGCAAACAAGCCTAGTAAGCCTCCAGACTGAGTAAATTGCACAAGAAAGCTGCCTATAGTTGTGCCCAAAGCACCACTTGCTCCAGCAACGGCAGCTGCGATCGCAAAATAGATAGACTGATTTTTAATTGGTGCAATGCCCAATTGGATATTGTTGCTGCACAGGTCAATCGCTGCCCAAGTACCTCCAGTCAAGATGTGTAGTAGTGGCAACCACAACCAGATGTCAAAGCGATTTACACCAATCCCCAGCCACAATAGTGGTGTAACTCCAACCAAAATCCCAATACAGATCAGAATAGGACGATTACCTATCTTGTCTGCTAATTTTCCCCACAGGATAAGCATTAGCAAAGTTGCCCCCGCCTGAAGGCTGTTGTAGATAGTCACATAGCTAACATCTAAATCCAGCGTGTCGAGCATATAGAGGTTAAAAAAAGGACTGCTGAGGTTAACAGCAAGCGCCCAGAAGCTGAAATACAGCAGAAATACCAAAAAGTTAGAGTTTTTCCAGATGCTGTTAGCTAACTGTTCTTGTGGCAAATGAATTGATTGAAGTACTTCAGAAGATTCATCTTTTGCAACCTCTGATTGAATCTCACTGGTTTGTGGGGACTTGCCATAATAAGTGTTTTGCGATTGTGGATTCATATCCACCTGGAAATACTGACATCCCAATCCCACAATCCCAAACACAATACTTACCAATAGAACTACACCATAACCTTGGAGAGTCCCCCCATACCAATGTGATACAACTAGACCCGCCATTGGTACGCAAACCAAATTAGTTAGACTAGCAGCACTATTGCGTGTGCCAAAATACCTGCCTCGTAATCGCCGGGGAACTATCATTGCCACCCAACTTAGCCACGATGCGCTTCCTAGCCCTCCCAAAAGATTGCTGAATAGAACAATCAAGAGTGTCAATATGACTAACTGGTGAGCATCAATCACTCCCAAGCTGGCGCTGACAATACCAATTACTAAAATCAGCCATAGCAACCGACCAATTCCGTGTGTCCGAAGCGAATATTGAAAGCGGCTGGTGCTACGTTCCGACAAGTAAGCACCCAACGGCTGAATGAGATTGACCAACATGGGAATAGAAGACAGCATCCCAAATACCACTGGACTAGCACCCAATTCCACCAATAAATTGCTGAGTAAAATCCCGCCAGTTCCAAGAGAGTAAACCGATGCTAAGACAGAATCCGCAGTGGAAGCTTTTAAACTAGTGCGAATAGTATCCTTGGAAATTCGAGAGTTTGAAGAGATTGCTGTTGGTGGTAAGGCAATCTGGGGAAATTCTAGAGTTAGTGGTGCAGTTGTTTCAATCTGAACAGAATCCATCAACATAATTTATGGGTGAAGTATCCTCGGACAAATCAGGTTGCAAAGAGACTCAGTATGCTTGAATTAGCATTGCTGATAATTTTTCGTTATTTTAGCTTGCAATTTTCAGCAAAAATTTCAAATAAGTAAAATATCATTCCTTAATAGCACAAGGTATAAGCTAGGAAAGAGAATATTAGTTGTTTGTGAACAATAAAGGATTATTTAATTTTTTGGCTTTGGTGATGACGATCGCGATCGCTATTATTGCTTGTCAAAGCCTACAATTGCCAAGCAAACCGTTAGCATCTACCGCAGTCACCATCAAACTTAGTGGTTGGGGAGGCTCTCCCGTTGAGCAAAAACTATTGAGACAAGTACTGCAAGACTTTGAAGCACAACATCCAACGATTAAGGTCAAATATGAGGTAATTTCCGACCAATACATGGATGTAATCAAAACTCGTTTAGTTGGGGAAGCTGCGCCCGATGTTTTTTATCTGGATGCCCTGGAAGCTCCTTTCTTAATGAGTCAGAATGTCCTAGAACCGTTAGAAAGTTACATCACCCCCGAATTTGACCTCGCGGATTTTGAGGATACCCTACTCAACAGTTTTAAATATCAAAATCAGATTTACGGTCTTCCCAAAGACTATTCAACTTTGGCTCTGTTTTATAACAAAAAAGCCTTCGCCGCCGCCGGGTTGAGTAGTCCGCCAGCAACTTGGGAGGAATTACGTAACTACTCGAAACAATTGACAGGCAAACTTAACAAATACGGCTTTGGAGAAATCCCAGAATTAGCGCGTCAGGCTTATAAAATTAAAGCTTTTGGTGGACAACTCGTAGATAAAAATGGTTATGCTACTTTTGCCAGTGAATCAGGTTTACAGGGTTTAGAGTTGGTAATAAACCAGTATCAAAAAGACCGCTCATCTGCTCAAAAATCTGATGTAGGGACAAACTCAGGTAGTGAAATGTTTGGTCAGAGTAAAGTAGCAATGGTGATTGAAGGTAACTGGGCAATTCCTTATCTAACTGAAACCTTCCCCCAAGTGGAGTTTGCTACTGCACCAGTGCCTACGATTAATAATAAAAAAGGCACAATGGTGTTTACAGTTGCCTACGTGATGAATAAGCAAGCACAACACAAAGCCGAAGCCTGGGAGTTGATTTCTTATCTCACAGGTAAAGAAGGAATGCAAAAGTGGACAGGGACAGGCTTTGCTTTGCCAACACGTAAATCAGTGGCAAAGAATTTGGGGTATGACCAAGATGCACTGCGATCGCCATTAGTGGCGGGAGTGGATTATGCTACATCTTGGCAGGTGGGAAAATATCCAGGTGCGATCGTGAATAACTTTGAGAATCAATTTGTCAGCGCCTTGTTGGGGCAACAACCATTAAAGCAAGCGATGATAAAGGCACAGAATGAAGCTAATCAGCAGATTAAAGCGATGGATTGACCGAAAATCAATGCCTTTGCGGATGTCTATGTTTGCTTCGGTTAGTAGTTCTATCAGAATACAGGCATGAGAGCGATCGCTAACTTCCACTGGCAAAGTATCGCATTGTATCCTTTTTTATGGATCTTTTTTTTGCAGTTCCATCAGCAGATAGGTGTAGAAGTCGTAGTAGCGTCGGACTGAGGCAACGTAAGAAGCGCGTAGTTCTTCGTTAGTTATTTTGGCGCGTAAATCTTCAAATATTTCAATAGCTGCTTGAATATGTGTTTGGGCTGGTTGTAAATTACCCCGACTGTGTTCTAGGAAAGCTATATGAAAGAGCATTTTGGCTTCCTCTTGCCTGTCCCCGATTGCACGGAGTATTGTTAAAGCTTGGTTGTAGTATTTGAGTCCTTCTTGCTTGTCTCCTAAAGAGTAGTTGTAGACAGCGCCAATATTACTGAGAATAGTGGCTTCCCTTCTTCTCTCGCCCACTGCACGGATTATGGGTAAAGCTTGGTTGAAGTATTTGAGCGCTTCTTGCCATTCTCCTAATAAGATGTAGACAAAGCCAATATCGTTGAGGGTGCGGGCTTCCACTTTTCTGTCCCCCACTGCACGGCCTATGGATAAAGCTTGGTTGAGGTATTTGAGCGCTTCTTGCTTTTCTCCTAATGAGCCGTAGAAATGGCCAATATTCACGAGGGTGCTGGCTTCTTCTCCTCTGTCCCCCACTGCACGAAGTATTGTTAAAGCTTGGTTGTAGTATTTGAGTGCTTCTTGCTTGTCTCCTAAAGAGTAGTTGTAGAAACGGCCAATATAGCCGAGAGTGACGGCTTCCACTCTTCTGTCCCCCACAGCACGGCTTATGGGTAAAGCTTGGTTGAAGAATTTGAGCGCTTCTTGGTTTTCTTCTAATGAGTTGTAGACTAAGGCAATATTGTTGAGGGTAGTGGCTTCCATTCCCTTGTCCCCCACAGCACGGAGTATTGGTAAAGCTTGGTTGTAGTATTTGAGCGCTTCTGGCTTTTCTCCTAAATCGTCGTAGACTAAGGCAATATTGTTGAGGGTTTCGGCTTCCCAGCGTTTATCACCAACTTGTTGCCAAAGCTTTAGCGCTTCTTGGTATTTTGCGATGGCTTGTCGCAGTGATTCTGCTGTCCCTTGTTGATAAAACTCCTTTCCTTCTTGAGTAACCCGTTCCGCAGCAGTGCGAGTGGTATTTTGTTGAGTAGTTTCTGGCTGCTGTGCTATCTGCAACCCTCGGTTTCTCGGTGTCGCCCCCACAGCATCAGCAAGCATTACCGCACTCAGCAATAAAGTTAAACCGTAGCGGGTCAATTTTGGTAGAAAACACCAGCAAATCCCCTGATTATTTGCACTCCCCATGATTTGTCAGTCTCAATAAGTGATTATTATATATATGTAATTCCTAATACTCGCTTCCGGCTAGAAACAAGCTAGGTAATTCTTAATTTTTGTAATGGGGATTTTAACCTCGGCGCAAAACTTGTCAAAGAAGGACTCTATTTTTGAATCGTTTTGCAGCCTATCCCAATGCATCTATTTCTTACTCTTGAGACTCTACCTTTTGGATAAACTTTTGAATTGCTTGTAAATACGAGTTACTTCCAGGTTGATAAATTTGGACATGTTTTCCTTTTGGAATTAATAAAAGTTGTTTGGGTTCAGGGGCAGCATCATATAACTGCTGACTCATGTAGGATGGAACAATGCTGTCATCAGTTCCATGAATAAATAAAACGGGAAGACGTAGAGAACGAACTTTAGAAATAGAATCAAACTTTTGTGTTAGCAGCAACTCGATGGGAAACATCCGTAACCAATCTCTGTATTTGATTTCCTCTGTCATTGATGTAAAGGAGCTTTGCACAATTAATCCACTAGCTTCTGGATGTTTTACTGCCAAATCTATAGCAACTGCTCCCCCCATTGATTCGCCGTAAATGACAATTCTATTAGGAGGTATTTGTTGTATTTTTACTAAATAATTCCAGGCTATTTGACTATCTTCATAAAGCTGAGACTCACTAGGAAAATTTCCTTTACTACTACCAAAACCTCGGTAGTCAATCACTAACACAGAAAACCCCAACTGTCGCATTGCTTGAAGTCTGCCTATGTAATTGTAGTAACCTTTATTATTAGCAGCACCACAAAAGTATAAAAATGTTTTAGGTGATTTTAAAATTTTTACAGGCTCATTTGGAATTAAAGAAACTTTCTCTTTTGGTAATGGTGCTGGAATCCACCAGCCATGTATATATTCATTAGACTCGGTAATAGGTAAACGCACATCTTTGTAAGGAATAAAAAAGTCGGGTGAACTAGGTAGCGTTAAAATTTGTGGAGTGGGGCGAAATATAAAATAATGCTGGCGAATAAACAAAAATAGACAAGTTGAAATATAGGCGATCGCTACTACTCCTAAACTTGTTAGCAGCAGTTTTCGATGATTAAAATATCGCATATTCCTAAAGTTATTTTCCAAAACTACCAAAACAAGGTGCGATGTCTACGACGGACGATGCCTACACCATTTTTATTAGCCTATTGCTAATACAATCCCCATTCTAATTTCAGAGTTTCTAACTTAGGATTTTTTACACTCATTCTCCTACACTCTTCCAAAAAATCTTTGACTTGTTCTTCGTTAAGACTTAAACCACCATCTTGCAGATTATTAATGTAAGTAATTACATCTGAAGTTGTTAAAGCCGAATTTATTTCTTCTAGAAGAATAGCATTTCTAACTTCTCGACAAACTAACTCAATATCTGATGAAGTAAATCTACCACTTTTATCTGCCAGAATTTCAAAGTTAATTAGCTGATTCATATCAATTTTTGACAGATAGTGTTTGAATAAATCTATTCTTTCCACTTGATCGGGTGGAAAAACAGGAATCTTCCAATCCAATCTACCAGAACGCTTCAAAGCGCTATCAATACCACTCAAATAATTAGTAGCAGCAATGACAATTACATCACTATTTTGCAGATTATTTAGTTCTATGAGTAATTGGTTGATAGTTGCCTTTTGGTCTGTGTGTGCGTTGTCATCGTTACGATTAAACCCAATACTGTCTAACTCATCAATGAATAAAAGTGAAGGAGCTTTTTTCTTAGCTTGAGCAAAGATATCTCGAATATTCTTTTGACTTTGGCCTATCCAAACACTGACAATATCGGCAGGAGAGAACTTAAAGAAATATCTCCCAGACTCATTAGCAAAGGCATTTGCCAGTAGAGTTTTACCACATCCCGGTAAGCCATAGAAAAGAATTCCACCAATTGAACTTTTATGTCCTTTAGATTGCAGCTTTAGGAGTCTAGTTAGTTTCTCTTTTTCTTCATTCAGCCCTTGTACTTGGCTAAAGTCAAGTTTAAATTCTTTGACGCGGTTAGTAATTGGATATGCTTGTACTAAACTAGGTTTTTTAGCCACATATTCAAAAGATGGATAGTCGATAGAGTCAAAGGATACTGGGACTAATTGATGTTTTTCATAATCAGGAGCCATGATTATAACTTGGAAGCGATCGCCATAATATCCAGAAAACTTATATTCTAATATTTCCTTAACTTTTTTCAGTTGGTAATAGTTGCGTGCTATCTCAAAGCCAGGAATTACCAACCAAAGGCTTTCTAGTTGATTAGGCCATACTTTGGATTTCCTCAAGACTCTTTTAATTGAATCTAAAAAGAGATTATTATCCTGAAATTCTTGATATTTGAGAGTTTCTATCTCAACCACTACCTGATTTTTTACATAGACTTCTATGATTTCACTTTGGTACTCTTCGTCATCGTCTGATGTATCTTCATCGATTGTTTCTTCATCTCTAGAAGTCAATTCAACTTCACAGCCGACATTAGACAATCCATATCCTAGACTTTCCAATGTTTTAATAGCAAAATACTTAAGGTAGATATATTCTTTACTTTCCTGCTGCCACTTCAGAGTGTAAAAATGTTCAGCTTTCATCTTCAGCAATAATTGAGACTCAGCTTGAATTTGAGCTTTTTGCAATTCGACAAAGTAATCTTGTAAAGATGCATAATCTTCCTCTATTTCATAATATGGAAGTTCTAGTAGTAGACGAAAATGGGCGTACACTTCCTCTTTATATTCAATAGAGGCTTCATTTGGGTATTTACACCTAAGAGTAAAAGTAAAAGGAATTTTACTAGCAACTTTATCTACCAAGTATCCTAAAGCATCTTCTTGTTGATGAGCTTGGATTTCTAATGCCGATGGACAATGAAATAATATAAAAAATTGTTCAGAATTATATTTATTGGCATATAAGGATATCTGTTCAAACTGCCGATCGAATTTTTCAGAATCAAGCAATTCTAAACCAGTGTTGCCAAGTATAATGCTGGTCATAGTCGAGCGATAAAATTGAAAAATACTAGCATCAGAGATAGGATTTTCTTGTTCATCCTCACAATCCTTATCTTCTGAGACAATACTTGTAGAAATTTTTCTAGTGGCAGCTTTAGGGATACTATTGTATCCTCCATATTGAGATTTTCTAATTAATTCATAATTAAATATTTTGAGAACAATATCACCGAAGAAATCTTCTACTTGTGGAATCAGGAAAATACCTACTGGCTGGTGAGAATCTAAACACGCTTGAAATCGTTCATATTCTTGTTCAGAGCCAAAATCAAACAAGTAGTAGAAAAAATCATGCTTGACTGAAATTGCCTCTGTTAGGTTGTCTGAAATTGATTGAGACTCAGCAACCTCATTTGTTGGTTCTACACCTTTAAGAGAAATAGCTATTTTTGTATCTAACGGAATATGCAAATCCAACCGAGGGCTTGCACAAAGCCCCACTTCATCAAGAGCAGTATTAAAATCATCTATGAATGATTGACTTCTACGCTGGTAGCCAAACTGTTCTATGATAGTTTTGACCCGTAGACTTTTTTGAGTTTTACCAGTTCTCTGGAGTTTGTTTTTAATCGAACGTAAGTAGGCTGTATATGACATTTTTTGTTCTATTGCTTAAGTTTGTTAATTAGCATTTCTAAGGAAACTAAATATATAGTTCCCTAAGTTACATACAGAACTAACTTACACAAGCAATGTCTCTTGACTCGTTGTTTTACGTCTACCCTTTCTAAAGATAGATACTCATTTAATGAAGTTAAATATTTTTGTACAGGAGTACGATAAATAATCATGCACAATCTATCGCTACAGTCGGGTTAGTGCGGCGGGATTAAGCGGAGGTTTAGTAGTGTTTGAAATTAGCCGACGGCGGAGTAACCCCAGGTGGAATATCACAGAAGACTTGGCTGGGTATATGTTTATGATGCCCACTATTCTAGTTTTGGGGACTTTTGTAGTCTTACCTATTCTCTACGCCGTATTTCTTTCCTTGCAAAAAGTGCAACTTCTTGGCGGTATTGAATACGAGTTCATCGGTTTTCGGAACTTCACGCGATTAGCTGAAGATGAAAGAGTTTGGATTGCTTTGAGAAACACAGCCGAATATGTAGCTATTGTTGTGCCAACTCAAACTATCCTGGCTTTAATTTTGGCGGTAACTCTGAATTCTGGGATTCGCGGTAAAAACTGGTGGCGCATCCTCTACTTTTTACCCACAGTCACTTCTTCAGCAGTGCTAACGCTCATCTTTATGTGGATTTATAACGCTGATGGGCTACTAAACGATTTCCTCGCGTTTGTGGGGCTACCTACCTACAACTGGTTGGGCGATCCAGCAGTTGCGCTCAAAGGCATTATGCTCATGAACATTTGGTCAACCGCGCCGTTTTTTATGGTGATTTATCTGGCGGCGTTGCAAGATATACCCCAAACACTTTACGAGGCCGCGGAACTTGATGGCGCAAATGGATGGCAGCAATTTATCCACATTACTCTTCCCTTGCTTAAGCCTGTAACCTTCTTTGTAGCAACAGTGGGGGTAATTGGGACTTTTCAACTTTTTGACCAGTCTTACATCTTCTCTGGCGGTACTGGCGGGCCAAACAACGCTACCTTAACTGTGGTGCTGCTGATTTATCAAGCTGTATTTCGGAATTTACAAATGGGATATGCAGCTGCGATCGCATTTCTGTTAGCAGCAGTCATCATTGCCATCACTTTGATTCAGCGGCGACTTTTCGGAGGCGAACGGATTTGACTAACACCTCTGGCTTTTCCTGGCTCAAAGCCCTGTTGTACGTCTTACTGACACTCTATGCCATCGTTACCCTAATTCCCTTTCTCTGGGCACTTTCAGCATCATTTAAGCCCCTAACAGAGATTGTCAGTGGTGAACCCAACTTTCTCCCCAAGAATTTTACTCTTGACAACTACAGGCAAATCTTTCTCCAAGAACCGCTATTTTGGCGTTGGTTGTTCAACAGTGTGGCGATCGCTGTCAGCGTTACGCTTTTAAACTTGTTGTTAAATTCAATGGCTGGTTATGCCTTGGCAAGACTGCGCTTTGTAGGCAAGCGCTTTTGGTTCTTTCTAATTTTGGCTGTACTGGCAGTCCCAGTGCAAATCACCCTAATTCCCACATTTTTAATTTTAAAAGCGATCGGCTGGCTGAATTCTTACCAAGGCATGATTGTTCCTAGCATGGTTAATGCCACTTTTATCTTCATGATGCGGCAGTTTTTCGTTAATTTTCCTAAAGAACTAGAAGAAGCAGCTCAACTCGATGGCTTAAATACTTTTGGAATTTTTCGACACATTGTCTTACCTTTGGCAAAACCAGCACTAGCAGCACAGGCAGTTTTTGTGTTCATGGGAAGTTGGAATAATTTTTTACTGCCCATAGTTATCCTATTTGACCCAGAAATGTTTACCCTCCCCTTGGGGCTGAATACCTTCAAAGGTCAATACATCAGCTATTGGAACTACATTATGGCGGCTTCTATGGTCTTTACCCTGCCAGCTTTAGGCATTTATGCCTTTTTTAATCGTTACTTTATTCAAAGCGTCACCTTTACCGGGGGAAAAGGTTAATAGTCATTGGGCATTGAGGCATTGAGGCATTAGGCGTTAATTATTCTCCTTTGCTCTCTCTCTCTGTTCCCCATGTCCCATTCTCCATGCCCCATTCCCAATGCCCTATTCCCAAAACAGTATTTTGGGCAACAAATTGCACTCCTAACGTGATATTGGTATTACAGCGACTCAATCTCTATCTATCAGTAAACAAGCATTATGGGTTTTGCAGACCTATCGATCGCAGAGATAGCAGCTGACTACAGCATTCCTGTAGAACAAGTGTTTTCTCTGTGCAACCAACTGGGAATCGCCTACAAACACCAAAAGACCCGTTTGGCGTTAGAAGATGCAAAGGCAATTATTTCCCAAATATCGTCTGAAATACGTCCTAAAGGTACTAACGACTTGGTGGGTGATCACGAAGTCCCCTGAAGGGTTATCTCAGAACTTTGGCTAATAACTGATAGCTAATGATCAAAAACAATGAGTCATTAGCAATTAGCAGCTTGGAGATTGAGAATCGCGTTCTTAGCTGTGTTGAGCGTCAAAATCTTTAAGGGGAAACATGTTTATAAGACTAATTGGCGTTGTTGTGGCTACTGTTTTACTCTCGTTTCAGTTGATTGTCGGTAGCGCGACAGCAGTGGAACTAGACGAAGCTACCCGAACAGTGCCATTAAATGCTCAGGGTGATACTGTTGTACTCAGCCTTAAACAAGTCAAAGAAGGCAAACGCTTATTTAATTACGCTTGCGCCCAATGTCATGCTGGGGGAGTTACCAAGACAAACCAAAACGTCGGACTCACTCCAGAGGACTTGGCACTAGCAACTCCTAACCGTAACAACATTGAAGGTTTAGTAGATTACCTGAAAAATCCCACTACTTACGACGGGGAAGAAGAGATTTCCGAAATACACCCCAGTCTCAAAAGCGCAGATATTTTCACAGCAGTGCGAAATCTGACGGATGATGACTTGGAGGCGATCGCCGGTCATATTCTCTTACAACCCAAAATCGTTGGTACTAAGTGGGGAGGCGGAAAAATTTATTACTAAATCCTGGGGTTGAGTCATTGGGAATAGGGTATTGGGCATTGGGAATAGGGTATTGGGAAGAATTCAGTCCCTACACCTAATTCCCCGTTCCCCATTCCCCATTTACTGCTTATTGGACAGCTTTTTGCAATAAATTGCTCTCCATTCTTAAAAAAAATTGGATCTATGACAGATTGTCATACTTTGGTGTTGATTTTATTTAAAATGAGAAAGGGAAAAAAATTGTTTGTTAGGAGAGAGCTATGAAATTAATTTCGGCAAGCTGGCGACGCCTTAGTTTAGCTGTGTTGACAATCCTTTTAGTTGTTAGCAGCTTTGCTGTTTTTACTCCCAGCGCTTCGGCTGAAACCTACCAGGTGAAATTGGGTAGCGATAAAGGAATGCTGGCATTTGAACCTAAAAAGTTGACCATCAAACCGGGTGACACCATTGAATGGGTAAACAATAAAGTTCCTCCCCATAATGTTGTGTTTGATGCTGCCAAAAACCCCACTAAGAGCGCCGATTTAGCTAAATCTCTGTCTCATAAAAAGTTGCTCATGAGTCCTGGTCAAAAGGAAACGACCACCTTTGCAGCAGACGCTCCTGCTGGTGACTACACCTTCTACTGTGAACCTCATCGTGGTGCTGGCATGGTTGGTACAATTACTGTCCAAGGCTAGAAACACCAGCGTTTGACACGAGATGATTACTCAGTGAAATTAGCTCATCGCCACACGCTACACTCTTAGAGTGACGCAGAAAATGCAGAAATGGCGGTAACGAGTTCTATTTTTCCCTAAGACGCTAAACAATGTGGAGCGTTCGAGGGGTGAACTTGTTACCGCCAATTTTGATCAAATTTGACTTAATCAGGGATTAATCGCGTTTATACTCTTGCTGGAGGCTTGTTGCGAGGAAATACTGTTGAGAATACTTTTATTAATTCTACTGTCGGCGATCGCCATATTCAAATTTACATTCATTAGTCCAGCACTAGCTGCCGAAACATCCGACGGTGCTAAAATTTTTGAGGCTAACTGCGCTTCTTGCCATATAGGTGGCGGTAACATCCTTATCAGCCAGAAAACCTTGAAGAAGGAAGCATTGTCAAAGTACCTAGAAAATTACAATCAAGACTCAATCGAGGCGATTATTCACCAAGTGCAAAATGGTAAAAATGCCATGCCTGCTTTTAAAGCCAAGTTAAGTTCTGAGGAGATTCTGGAGGTAGCTGCTTACGTTTTTCAAAATGCAGAACAAGGTTGGTAAAGTAGCTATACAGTATAGTTTTTTTGGGGTGAGCGTTTGCCTATCTTTAGTTAATAGCCAGCTAGACGCTCACCCCAAAATATTGGAGAATTTATTTGTTGGAAATCATTCAGTGCATTTCCTTCTTGGAAGCTTTTAACGAACTTCTAAGTTAAGTATGATGTATGACGAACTGGCGATCGCTAATTTGTCAACTATAAAAAACAATATTTTAAACCCAAAACCCTGATGTAGAGACGCGACAAATCACGTCTCTACATCAATAACTCTTAACCCAAACAAATTGTATTTTAAACAGGACTTACGTAACAAATAGTCGAAAACAATGATTTTCAGGTAGAAGAACACCCTGCGGTTACTCCAGTGGAGAAATCGTAGAGTAGCCGCTTCTTTATCAGACGCTGCAAATGCGTCTAGATAAATCACCGCTACCTGAATCCATCATCAACGGGCGATTATTTTTCTGGATTAGACTTTTGTCTGTTTTCCTTGACTTCGCGCAACCGTTCCACTAATTTTTTATCCGATTCAGCAGCAGATGTAGACTGAACCTGATTGATTTTTGGCAACAATAAAGGTTCAGAAGTAGTAGCTGCCGATGAAGGCGTAGGCTGGTTATTTTTAATTTGTAGTTCAGATAATGGCTTGAGAGTACCTGTTGGTGAGGACGTAGGCGGGTTATTTCTGATTTGTAAATTAGGTAATGGTTTAAAAGTAGTTGCTGGTGAGGGGGTAATCTGATTATTATTGATGCCCGGTGCAGATAATGACGAGGGGTTTTGCTCTTGAGTAGTCCCAGTAAGATTGCTCGTGCTGTTTTGGAAACGTAGATTAAATGGATAGGAACTAATCTGTTTATCTCCCTTGGGGGATTGCTTGTTGAAGTATTGCCTTGCTTTTAATTGCAACTCTGGGGAAATTAACTTGTCTTGAAATTTGATATCTAAAACCTTACCATCAGGATCTACCACCAATACTCCTAAAACAGCACCTTCAAGATTTGACTTATTCGTGGATAATGTTTGGCGAATGACTGGTTTTTGTTCAGCGTTGGGGTATTGTTGCTGGACTTCCTTTCTCAGGTTGGCGTAGGAGTCTAGCTGTGCAATTGCCTGTTGAGTTCCCTTCGCTGATAAATCCCCTGTTTGCAGCGTGCTTGCCCTAGTTCCAATTAAAGTATCCCCATTCCTTGGAGCTTGTTTTAAAGAATTTATCAGCGGGTTTTGAGCAATTGTAGACGACGCATTAGGAATTGGTTGCGTCATCGGCTGCGAAGTCGGATTTACCTGTGCTGTTGCAACGGGTGTAGTCTCAGATAAGATAGGAGGCTGGGGATTCCGGAGAAGATCAGCAGGTATTTGCTGTGACTGCAATTCTGGCAACCTATTTACAGCTAGCGGCTTAGGTGGCTCGTATTTGGCGACACTCTCATTCACATTCACACGAGGAACTGGTTGAGAGAATCTGGCGCTGGTATTAAATTTAGAACTATCAAATTTAGACGCATCAAACCGCAAATTATCACTAGGAATCATCCGCAAAGACTGCCTTGTAGGCAAAGAAGAGACTCGATAGTTATTCGATGATGCGGGTAGCGGAGGTAATACCAGCTGGCTGGATGGCGATGGCGCTAATGGGGTTAATCCCGGTTGAAGGCTAAAGTTTGAAGCAGCAAGTGGGGCGACTGGAGGTAATTGTTGTAAACCAATTTGGGGGGTGCTTTGCGGCAAACGGTTTTGGTCAGCTTGACTCAATTCCAAAAGTCCGACTGTTTTGGATGATGCTGTTTCTTTGGACTTGTTAGACTCCATCGGCATCAATGGTACGATCATGGCGATCGCACCGTGAATACCAAGGGAGGCTATAGCTGCTATCCCAATTGGCTGGCTTAAGATTTCTGGTATATTTTTCAGCAGGGAGACGTAAGACATAGCTGTTATCGTTCACTCACTCAGTTGCAGTTGACTAGCGATTTTTTCTTTTCAGTATTGCAATATCTTGCAAGATGTGCGTTCTTCATAAGGAAATAATAACTTCCTCAGTTGGCAATCAAAACGCCAAAATTGCCATTTATTCAAGTTTTTAATTAATCTAATGACGCTGTATCATATCTTCAAAATTCGAGCTTGCTAAAGAGGTATTTGAAAAATTACTACTTTTGATTTTTTATTCTTATGACGCACACAATTAAAATTAATATCTGGGAGTTTTATAAAGTTTAAGTAAACGCACAAGTTTGAATACATCAAAACATCTGCCGAAGTTGCGTTGTTTTTTCAATTGTTTTTCAGTCAACTACACTTCTGTAACAGATGACACACGTGTTTGCCTAAGACTGGGCCCTATTTGAAAATACTACCACATCAGCAGCCCCTCAAACTGTTGCAAATTGTACAATTTTATTGACATTCTAGCCTTAAATTCCACCAAAACTATTGGTTTTTTCTCTAAGGAGTCAGTCAGACGATCGCAACTCTAGCTCCTGAATATGACTACTTCTTCGTCACAAAAGTTCAAACCCTCAATTATTTATTGCATCCAAAATTTCCAATGCCTTTACCGACAGTTATTTTGCCTGGATATCTAGAAAGTGCGATCGCTTATCGTCAACTAGAACAATCCCTACAAAACTTAGATTTTCCCACGGTTACAGTCCCGCTGCGGCGGCGTGACTGGCTCCCCACTTTGGGAGTAACACCCGTAATACTTATTCTGCAACAACTCGATTACACGATCAAGCATATATTACGTGAACATAATGCTACTCAAATTAACTTAATTGGTCACTCAGCCGGAGGTTGGATATCCCGCATTTATATGGGAGAAAAGCCCTATTTAGCGCGCGGTGATGTCAAATCATTTCTCTGGCAAGGGCATCCCTTGGTTGCTAATCTCATCACCTTGGGTACACCCCACATTAGCCAAGAACGCTGGACACGTTCCAATCTAGATTTTGTCACCAATAACTACCCAGGAGCTTTTTACAAAAACGTTCGTTACGTTTGTGTGGCTGGCAAAACTATTTTTGGGAAAAGGCGTCCTGGTAGTTGGTTAGCTTACAGTAGTTACCAATTAACCTGTGGTAAGGGTAACACTTGGGGAGATGGGATTACGCCCATTGAAGCTGCTCATTTGGAGGGGGCGGAAAATCTGGTGATTGAAGGTGTAAACCATTCTCCCAGAAGTCCTGGAATTTGGTATGGCTCACCAGAACCCTTAAAAGCTTGGGTACAGTATTTGATTTAGAAAACTTTATTTTTATATAAGAAAAGTAAAAATTATTAAAAATTCTTAGCTAAAATCGTAATAAGAATAAATACTTAGTTAAGAACAGGAGGGGTGAGCCATGCAAAGCACCCAGTTCGATAAGATTTTGCGAAGAATAGCGACGATATTATCAGTCGTGATTTTGACTCTGTGTTTAATTTATATCTCTACCGGAGTTTTGTTGTCTTTTTACTATGAACCGACAGCAGGCGGAGCTTATAACTCATTGAAGATGATTAATACACAACTGCCATACGGCTGGTTGTTTTGGAGAGCGCATGAAATTGCTGGTAACGGGGTAATTGCGATCGCTCTCATTCAAATTGTGGTGATGTTTTTAGGTCGGCAATTTCGCAAGAGTTGGCTGGCTGCTTGGATTAGTGTGGTTTTGTTAACCCTAAGTGCGATCGGGCTGGATTGGACAGCAATGATTTTAGATTGGACTCAGGAAGGGTACTGGCGTTTTAGCATTGAGCTAGGAACCATCGAAGCCATTCCTTTGATTGGTGGGCAACTGCGCGAAATCCTGACTGGTGGTGGAGCCATTAACACAATTACCGTCGAACACCTTTACACAATCCACAGTTATCTGATTTCGGTAGCGACGCTAAGTCTCGCTATAGTACATTTG
>JADEXV010000475.1 GCA_015206945.1 Nostocales cyanobacterium LEGE 12452
TCCCTTTAGCCTTTTTCCCGTATCAATAGTGATCCGGAATTCAGGTGTACCGCCGAAAATTTCGGTTCTGTCTTTGATGGCTGTGGCCAAATGTTGCATCGACAATTGGAACACCAATGATAACTCATAGTCCATGTCGTCCCGTTGAACCGGTTTCATACCCACCTTCTCCGGCACATGCTTCCCATTTTTCTCGTTGAGGACATAAGCCTGCTTTGAGCGGAGGGTACATATAATATGTACGTTGGCCTGCACGATGGTATCCACAAACAGCTGATGCCTGGGTGTAAACTTTGACCAATTCGTATAGCTGTTACCGGTTAAGGATGAATGTTCTTGCAGTATCGTTTGCCATTCCGATGAAATGGAATCTATGATAATCACCTCCATTCCTGCGTTGATACACGTAAGGATAGCTTCTCTAAACCGCTCAGGGGTAAATGGAGCTATGAGAGGAAGCACATTGAAAGCTCCCAGATGTGAGTAGAGTTCTGAACTTCTGTTCTCGGTATCTATCACCGCGACCTTTGACCAGTCACCAACTAGTCCATAAGAGACTAGAAGCGCAGATTTTGTTTTTCCACTACCAGCTGCTCCCTGAATCCCTATTTTTACTTTCACGTTTCCACGTGTTGCTTGATGTAACTTCATAAAACTTGATGGGTTGAAATGAAATAAAAAAAGACAGAGCTGCCTCAGCCCTGTCTCATATTACATAAGGTGTTGTAAGAACTATACGGTCGCCATTCCGACTGGAAGGTATTCGTAGCGATGTTGGCGAGTGATCACCTCTCCTGTTTCAGGAATTGTGAATTCGTAAGGTTCGCACTCGACCTTCGAAATTCCGCCTGGTATCTGTTTACCAAGCATTGATTTGCATACTGGTTCAGGAAAAGTGGAGCTCATAAAGCACTTTTTCGCTGTGACGTAGTATCTACCGTTTTGAGATAATACGACTTCGGTATCATCACTGGTTAATTCCAGAGAAAAATACTGGCTTCCATCTGTTGTGGAAGTCCGGTTTGCATAAGATGTTACGGTAAGCATAATTTTAAATGTTTAAATGTTGTACATAAGTCTTTCCGTAATTCCCAGCTATGTAATATTAAGGATTTATCAATAGGGGGGATACCGTCAGACAAAGAAGAGGCGGGGCTAGCAACCCAGACAAGGCCTATGGGCGTAGATATATATGTGGATTTCCTACTAGTCGGATGGCAAGATTAGGAAACGAGCTATTTCAAATTTTGCTCAGGAGGGCACTGTCTGGCCGGGGTAATCAAACTGAAAAAGCTCCGACAGGGGTACATTGAATGCCTTTGATATTGCGTAGGCTGTGCTGATGGTAGTATTTATTTCTCCTCTTTCGATGTTACCGATTTGATTTTTCGATAGCCCAGCAAGGTCATAGAGCTCTTCCTGGCTCAGGTTTCGTTCTTCCCTGAGTTTCCGTATATGCTGACCGAACGCTTTTTGGAGACCTTGATTTTTACTTTTCGTCACAGCTCAAAGCTGAGCCGTTTATAAAAATTTTACCACCCAATATATTGGGTATTTTGTTGTACTTTCTTACCTTAGTTAGAGAAGTGAGCCCAACTATATCTTAAATGAAATTCGTTCTCCCTGCTTTGTTGTATGTTTTTGTGAATCCTATTTGTTATTCACAAGAAATTATTAGCGCTACATGTGGCAACTGTGGCAAGGCCGTGCCGATCGATTCTCGCTCGGGAGACCGATGCCCTCATTGCCATGTTCGGTGGGGTTGGGAATCAAACGAGAATATTCCAGTAAGTAGCACAGCCTCTTTACGAAAGTCATCCATCGAGGAGAAGAAGAGCCCTGATCGCGTGCACCCCAGAAGCCCAAATTATTTGATTGCTCTCCGCGACTCGGTGGTTTCCTATAGAGATAGGAATGGAGTCGACAAATTAATGATAGTTCCAAAGGGCCATAATTATTCTTCAGATACTATTGATGGGGAATTTGTAAATCTCATCAACAGAACTACTAAGCAGAACATGGGTTGGGTGCAATTTTCTAAACTCAAAATCCACAAGAAAACTTACACAGATCCTGACGATCCTTCCCAAGATAAATTTCAGCTTATCGATTCGCTGGAAATCATGAGGCTAATTTCTTCCACGGACGTCGGCAGTATTGA
>JADEXV010000476.1 GCA_015206945.1 Nostocales cyanobacterium LEGE 12452
TGTCAAACCAGGCGTGAGGCCTGCTGATCTTAATAAGTCGCTCCTCCGACATAGCATCCCACCGCCGCTTCCTGCTTCTTCTGGATCTCCTCCACCTTATGCGCGGTCACTTCGGTACGTCGCACCGTGCGATTGTCCTTATCCACATATTGCCGATAGGTCAGCCGCCCCTCGATCGAAACCATTTTCCCTGTCGTCAGAAACTCCTCACACCGCTGCGCCAGCTCCCGCCATACGATCACAGTGTGCCAGACGGTATTCTTCACTTCTTCTTTGTTCTTGTTGACATAACCTTCGTCCGTTGCCAGTGAAAACGTGAGCATTTTGCCGCCATCAAACTCCCTTACATTGATTTCGCGGCCTACATTTCCGATTAATTTTACCGAGTTCATGTTACTAATGTTTAGATGATGAATACTGATGCCGGAATGATGAATGCGAACCGGCAATGCAAAGGTGTAGCGACCGGAACAACGGAGTCGGTTTTTAAACGCTTATAAGGTGACTATATACAACTTGGGACAGAGGATACAATAATCGATCAAGAAAAGAGGACTATAGATATTCTCTGCTACTCTTGATGGTGGTGCAAATAGCAGCGAATGAGGTATTGATCAAGGAAATTAAGCAGGACAAACAGACAACAAAGATGAAGTAGAGATGCAAAGTCTTTAAGAGATAAAATTTCTCTCTGAAGTTTTGGGAAATTCTTGCTTCGGAATTTTCGACAGCATATATTTGCATACAATCTAACACGCTGAAGATCTGGAGCTTATGATAGAGAACAGCCTAAAAGAGTTAAGGGCAGACATCGAAGAGAAGAAGAAAGAATACGCTAATAGTATTGTCGTTCAATACAATAGGATCGTGTCATTGATTGAGGAGAGTAAACGGCAGATTGCGAAAGGCGAGGAACTTTTAGAAGAACTCGATGAAGAGTACAAAAAAACTTCTGGACACAGTATCAGGGATATAAACAAAGAGCTAACGGCGGCTCAACAGGAGCTACATCCGATTGGATTTGTCCACGAAGAGGGGGTTACACAAAGGTACTTGATGCCCAATTGGAGAAAAGAGAAAATCAGTTGGACTGGATTTATCTTTGAATATATTAAGAGGGTGGATAGATTAGTCTCCTTTTCTGAATTCATGGATATCACTTCACCCGTCACAAGAGAAGAAGCGACTACCTTAACCAGGTCAATATCGAGCGCATTGTCAACAGGGTATAAAAATAAAAGGTTGCGCAGGGCTTCAATAGGTGGGCAGAAAGGGTATTACTACGGATTGCCCGACTTTTTTGAGGACGGTGTGCCAAAATCGAAATACTCAATTGAGCTCCAACGGCGACTAAACCTCCCAGAGCACACAATAATAGAGGTAGAAGTTGATCCTGAATACGAGCAGATAAACGTATTTCAATTACTGGAACAAGAAAAAGGCACCCAAAACGAAGGTGCCTCAAAAGATACTGTTACTGAGGAGCATTTGCGAGATTGAATTGCGAAACCTGTAGGCGTCCAAAGCCTACATGGGGATTCAATTGAGCAAACGGAGATGGAGTCCAAATCCACCCCCTCGTAACTTTTTTTAAGATATTGGTTCGCGCCAATCCTCCGCGGAGTGCAAGTAGATACACACGTAGGTTGTATCAAATCCTCTCCATTAAGGGGTCAAAAAGACCGAGAAGCTTCGATGCTATCGGTCTTTTTGCATTTCAAAGATATTAAGAAAAAATATTTATTCAAAATCTTGTCCCAATAGGTTATTAATGTGTATATTTGTACAGGTTAAACGGACAAGCAAAATGACTTCTCAATTCAACAGTTTACTTCAAGTGCTCGACTTCTTCAAGGATGAAGAAACTTGCAAAAACTATCTGGCTGAAAAACGTTGGGGCGTTGATAAACAGCCCGTTTGCCCTCACTGTGGACACACTCACGTGTACACCACTACTCGCGGCTATAAATGCGCTAACAAAGAGTGCTACAAGAAATTCACTGTGATCAGCGGCACTATCTTTGAGAACACTAAGATTGGTCTCCGTACATGGTTCGCTGCAATGTATCTATGTACTGCTCACAAGAAAGGTATTTCTTCTCTGCAATTGAGCCGTGATTTGAATCTGACTCAGAAAACAGCGTGGTTTGTATTGCAC
>JADEXV010000169.1 GCA_015206945.1 Nostocales cyanobacterium LEGE 12452
CCACACCCCGACCCCGCCGACATAACCGCAAGAGCGATCGCATTTAGTCCCAGAGTGCGATCGCTTTGTGATGTCTTAAAAAACGACCGTGCTAGTAGGCTCTAGAACAGGCAATTGACCAAACTCCACATCTTTCGACAGTGAAAGCTAGAGGTGCGGCGGAGTGGGCAGAGGGATAGGAGCAAACAGCGATCGCCTCTCTTCCCTTCATTCCCCAACACCCCACTTAAATTACGAGTAGGATTAATTTTGCGATTGTGGCGGCGACTGCGTAAGAACTTTGGCGCGTCCGTGCCGATTGATTTTCATTGCCAGACTGTAGACCCTGTGATCCACAGCCTACAACGATTTGACACCTAACTGGTAAGAAAAAGTAAGAAAACGCTGAAGTGTCGAGTAAGAACAAAAAGTCACTTTAAAAACTCTTTGGGCATTTAGAGGACAAAAAATGGGGTTAATTACTAAGAGTTAGGATAAGGATAAAGTAAGTTACCAGTCTCTTGTCTTAATATTTTAATCTCTGTTTGTAAACTTTCTTTAACTGTGTCTTCTAATGCTTCAATACTATAACCAAATATCATTTTTATACTCTTGTCACAATCTCGAACAGGGTAGATTTTAGGCTGTATTACGTTAAAACCAAATTCTTCAATATACTTTAAAATCAACTGCTCTAAACACCAGATTCTACCATCAAGATGTTCAAGAATATCAGTAAAACCAGCCTTTATTAAACCCCTTAAACAGCATTTATCTTGGGTTAATAAATAACTATCAGTATAACCCTTTTGATTAAGGTCGCAAATATGATTGATTAAAATTGCTTCTCCTATATCAATTTTATCTTTTTTATCATTGCTTGTTTTGCTGTAATTTATCAATTTTAAATAAATATTTTTATCAATATCCAAATTCTGCTCTGAAAGAGTTGCAAAATTTTCAGTAATTTCTAACGCTTTCTTAACATTATATTGGGTATAATCGTTATTTGCTTAATTGCCTCTATTACGTTTTATTTGCTTATCAAGAGCAAACTTATGTTTAAAGCTATCGAGTATTTGTATTTGAGTTGCATCAATATCAAATGTTGTCAGGGTTTCACCAAATAAGTCACAGGTAGCCAATTTTAAAATAATATCATTATCTAAACAATAAAATGACCCTGACAAAATTTAAACTCCTAATACTTTCTCTAAATACTCATAGCTTTCATCACTAAACTTATCCCAATTTAATCTATCAGCTAAATATTCGTTAATAATCTTTTGACCATTAACTGAGGAATCTAATTTACTTAAAGCGTTGTTAGCAAAACCCCAATTGTTATTGTGCCAAGCATTATTAAGTATAATAGAATCAATTTCAACTGTAGGGTTTTCTTTGGCTTTGATATCAGCGTGCTTAATCAAATGAGTATGACTATAAAACTGCTTATCTCCTAAACAATTATCACAATCATTTAATAATAACTGAGTGGCAAATTTATTTGCTTGCTCTTCTTCTTCATCGCAATCAAGTTCAATTTTTTCATCAATTAAAATACCTTCTTTGAGGTGTCCTAATACTAAATGACCTAATTCATGTGCCAAGTCAAAAGCGAATGCAGCAGAGTATTTATGTTTTGAACTAAGAATAATTACAGGATTAGAAAACTGCCATTGAATTAATCCTGCAAACTTCTTGCTATTTTTAGGGTAATGATGAAAATAACCAACAGCTATTCCCTTACCCCAACAATATTCAAGTAAGGAAATTAAATTAGCCTTTGTATGACTTGCTAAAATTTCTGTTCTAATTTCCTTAACATCGGCAGCTAAAGGTATAAAATTAACATCTGTACCGTAGGAAATTAATTCAGCTACTCGACTGACTAAAGCCCGTGCAACATAAGGGTGTTCTTTATTTTGGCTATTATGCTGCTTAAACTTGGTAGGAGGCGGAGGATTAAACTTAATTTCTTCTTCTGCTACTAACAAAGATTTTAAGTCAAGGTTGAGGTTATCAGCGATATAACCAGCCCCTTCTAGCACACTGTATGATTTATTGTTGAGTTCATCATTCCACCAACTTGGTAAACCATTATTTCTTACATAATCTTGGTTTAAACCTAGTTGGGAAAGTTTATCGAAGAGGGAAGACATGGTAAGCGTTTGTGTCATTGTCTTATCCTCCTTGTTGATGGTAAAAGTTAAAGCTTTATCCTAGTTTTAATTAAAGATAAGGATTTTCCTCTATTATAAACGGTTTTTCACCCTTTTAAACAAAAACTGGATCAAAAAGCTGGCACTGAATAGGCAGCAAATAACCCTCTATTCAGTATATGACCATCTAAGTACTTTCCCAAAAAACGCAACCATATCTTTCCCCATTAACCCCCAGATTTGAGAAATTGAACCTCGCGGACAGCGATTTTATTAGTTTGTTTCCCGCAAACAGGGAATTATAAATAGTAACTACCCTATGAATATAAAAACTCCTGTGAACTTCTACGAACTAAATAAAGAATTCCGCGAAATCCAGGATCGAATTGAGCGAATGAATGTAAACATAGAATGGCTAGCGGCAAACAGAGAAAAAGAATATGGGAAGGTAGAAGAACAGCCAGTTGCCACCCCACAAATTGATACCCCATCGCTGACCCCCGAAGAAATTAAACAACAATTTACCTTGCGCCGTGAAGATTTTCTTGATGAAACAATCGCACAACTAAACAAGCTACAACCAAGCCAACTGTACTAAAATCAAACTAAAAAATTACCCTCTCCCCCTCCACCCAAAACACACGAAGAAATTCTAAAGATGGTGAAGAATGGTGACTCAATCGACGGCATTCTGTCACGTTTTCAGGGTGAATAATGCCCAAAAAGAAAAATACTTTAAGTCTTGAATCCATAGAAAAACTTAAGGAAATTAAGAGGGAGCCTGAAAGTAGCCCCAAAGTACTGCAATTCAAGTTTGAGCCTTTCTGCAATCTTGAGGAGATAGGAAAGCAGAAAGCTATCAAAAGGCAATTAAAACTTGAGGAAAAGAAGCTTGAAGCAAGCAATCTTGAGAAGAAGAAATTAATACCAATTTTTTATGAAGCTGCATAGAATTCGATCCCCCCTAGCCCCCCTTAATAAGCTACCGTGTATACACAAGTTGAGTTGGGAATCAAATGGACACAAAAGAACGGAAAATTATTTTTAAAATCCTTGATTTTCCGTTAAATCTCTATCAATAAGCTGACACTATTGATAATCAGCTTGCTCAGTTCAAAACCTTGCTTACTAAGGCTTGTATCTTACCAGGCAAGGATTTTAGGACTTGTGTATACACCGTAGCTTAATAAGGGGGATTTAGGGGGATGAAGATATGTGCAACTTCACATCAAATTAGTATAACTGAGGATTAAGATACTTCCATGCTTTCTTTAAATTATCCCCTGCGTGAGCATCTATGAGTTGGTAGAGTGGCATATCAAATAAATATTGTCTGAGCATCACAATAGACGCTGCTAGGGTTGATTTACCGCTTCCAGCTTCACCTAATACCCAGATAGGTTTTTTGTTAATTATCACCTTCCACAGCCACCCATCCTCATGATTTTTCAGTGCTTCAATGATGCTAGTTTTTAGCTGTTGGCTGGATGATACGTGGCTATCAGTTTTATCATTTACTCTTTCACCTTGAAGTTTGTCTAATTTCTTTATCGCTTCGGCAGTGGTCAGCCGATTATCTGCAATCTGTTTATCCAATTCAGAAATATTAAGTTCGTGGCTTTTAAGTGCGACCTCCCCTTGCAGTCGTCCGTTTATCTCATCCATAGCCAATTCACCAGGGCTTTTCATCTGGTCAATAGTTTCGCTGGTGTGACGTGCGATCGCACTTTTGGTTATCTCACTTTGTTGGGCTTTTGAGAATTGGGTTAAATCAATATGATTGCCAGCAATAATGTCGTTCTCAATTGCTTTAATTTTGAGCATTGAGAATTGGCTATGAATTGCCTCTTCTTGTTGGTTGGTTAAAGTCTTTGACACTCCCCACGCTGCTAGTAATGCGCTAGTTCCCAACATCCCATACAGCATTGCTGTATTGTCCTCTGGTGGTAGAGTACGAATAATTTTAATACTCTCGTTGAATAAAAAGTTACGTCTCTCGCTTTCAACTATCCAGCTAACACCGCGCTTAAAATTTTCTGTTTTACATGGTTTTTTAGTTTGCTGAAAACAGTATAGTGTTTCTTCCCATTTTACTGAATCATTCCACAGTGGCAGAGTCAGAGATAAGCCAATAACAACCAAACTCCCCACAAAAAATGTGGCAGTCCTGCGCTGTGATTTTAATTTTTGATTGAACTGCTCTATTTCTTGCATGGCTTAATCCCTGCGATAAACTATGAAAGCAAGTATTGCTACTAAAAAATAAAAGCCATAAGTATTAAAGAACAAGTTAATTTGAGTCCCCCAATCTCTTAATGACTGGTCAATATTTGATGTTTTTGACCATTTGTAAAACCAAGCTATATTTTGAGCGGTAGATGTAGCATCAAGAAAGAATGAGTTAGCAGCAAATACAAAAGTGATTAATCCAAGGATTCCTGCCAAAGGAGTGTTACGCATTTTATTTTTTATTTAAACTGAATAAACCCATTACTAAAAATAAAGCTAAAGCACCAATAATTAAAAAATCTTGTTGATTTAACTCAAAGCTATTTTTATGATTTTGAGATTCCCGAATTTCTGTGTAAGTAGCTTTAATCTGTTGGTGAGTTTTAAATACTTCTTCTGATGTCCAACCAACGGCACTACCTAAAGCTAGCTTGCTAATTGTCTGCATTGGCTTTGCTTGCTTTACTTCCCATCTTTCGCTTGAGAATTCAAAAGCAAAACTATCTGATAAATCAATTAACCCAGGTAACATTGCAGTTACAAATCCGCATACTTGGATAATTATTAAAGTAGTTTGTAAACTGAATAGTAACCAAGCTAGAGATGCACTCCCTACCTGACAGCAGATAAATAACAATCCTGCCTCAAAGCGTTTCCTAGTTTTGATTTCCTCATACAGCTTTTGCTCGTGGTGTGCCAAATATCTTGCTGTTTCTGGAGCAATCCCACTACCAGAATTGTCATCATCTAGATATTCATCAAGCTGTTCAGGCATATAATTTAAATAAGATAATTATCATGTTGCCCAAGTGAATCTTGCAGTTCACTTGGGCTTTCCAATATTTAAAATCCAAAAGCATTTTGTACGGCTGTAAAATTATCAAAAAGGAATTGTTTTATAGTCCTTGGCTGATAATTTTTTTGAGGGATTAAGTCAATTCTGCTGTTATCTCCATCAGCCAGCACATGATTAATTACTTTAGTTTGATATGCTTCATCAGCATTTATTTGTTTCAAAGTTGGGCGATTACTCTGCTCTAATATGGTTATTTTTTGCTCAACTCCTACAAGGCAAGCATCAATATAACCTTTAATTTGGGTGTAGTTCATCTGGTAGTTGTGACGCTGGTTTTCTACATTCCGAGCATTAACCAGTTCAGCAGCTAACTCACTCCGTTTGTGTCCATATTGGGTATTAGCTAAGGTTGCATTGATAACAGCTTTATCTATCTCAATAGCACTCTTACCAGCATTTACTAAAACTTCGGAAATAGCTTTGTTGTAGGCAGTAGAGCCATTGATTATCTCTTGATATGCTTGGGCTAATTTAGGGGCAAACTCTGCTGATAACCTGCCTTGCCGTGCTAATTCCCCAATCTTCTGAGCTTTGGCAACATCACCCATCATTGCAGAGGTGAAATCATCTAAAGTCACACCAAATTTAGTCCTTAAAACTTGATTTAATTTTCTTGTCTTTGGAGTGATATGGTTTTTTAGCTGTAGTGAACTTGAATCTTTTACCATTTGAAATACTCCTTCTCTACTGGATTAGTAAAATCTCTAAACTGCCTTTCTTTTAACCTTCCTTGGCTGAATCTCCAATTATCAAAAGTTAAGAGTGACAGAAGAACGATTGCAACCGTAAGGATTAGCGATGCAGCTTTGCGAGGATTAAATGAAATGAATAATGCGTTACCCTGCTTTATCGGTGGGGACTGTAAGCCTTGATAAGATGCTTTTGATTTGGCTTTTGTTTCGAGTAGCTACCGCCTCCATCTCACTGCCCAACTTTATTAGTCTGTTAGATAAATGCTGTGAATTGTCACTAAATTTTTGCTCTGCATAATCAACGACAGCATCCAAAGCACTATCAATCTTTTTAGTATTCTGGCTAGTTTTGTGATTGATGTAAGCAACTACAGCGCTTCCGGCTATTATGCAATACAGTTTTTCTCCTTGCCCTCTGCTATCAAAGCTTTCAGATTTGGGGATGTACCTCATAGCTGCCGTAAGTGCTGTAATGCCGATTGAATACCATCAAGTAATTTATCTAAACTTTCACCACATTGCTCGATACTGTCAGCAATCAAATTAATCTCAGTATCGCTCAATGTTATACCCAATTCCTGAGACTTCTGTACTGTGAGCGCTCGTTTATCGGTATCCGAATAATCATTTTCATCAAGTGCGATCGCACCTTTGTTGTTGTCCTCTCCCAGAGGGGCGATCGCTTGCATTCCGTCGTCCTGTATTTCCTGCTCTGTTAAGGTTTCAACCTCTTGGTTTTGGGTAGTAAGTTGGGCGGCGGGAGTTGCGATCGCGTTTACTATTTCAGTTGATTGATGGTCTTTAGTGATAGCCTTGATTACTTCTGTGCGAGTATCGCTGTTCCAGTCAGTTTCGTAGTTTGGATACAACTCTAGAATTTTCATCTCAATAGCTGTTCCTGACACTTATAGAGCATTATTTTTAAGGGTACGGCGGATAGAATCGACTTTGTTCTTCAGTTCTTTGCTCATGGCTATTTATTCCTTGAAATTGCGGTTAAGAAAACAACTTTTGATGCTTCTTGAAAAGTGTAAACTTGGTGCTTGCAAAATCGTATACGTGCTTTGTAGAAAGCATTTAGCAGCATTCTGTCTGTCACATGGGGTTTGATTTCCCGAAGAATAGATAAAATTAATTCCCCTGTCAAATCCTGGCAATTAAAGTAGTTATCTTAAAAGCGATTAAATGTTTTTAGTGCTGACTTAGTGATAACCGTTCGCGGGTTTTTTACTTTGAGAATTGCATAGGTTTGGATATTTTTTAAGTTAATAACCAGCCCAGAATTCTCTATCTCCCCCTTAATTTGTCTCCACCGTCTAGGCGACAGTTCACCTGAAATTGCCTCAAATGCTTGTCTGTAATAGTCTTTCTGTTCCTTGGCTTGCATTTTGATTGGTACAGATGAAGTTCATCTCAAAAATATTGTATACTATTGGCAGACAACAAACAAATATATAGCGACAACATACAATAGAATCAACTATTGGGTCAAAATTATGTCGCTATTGATGCAGGTAAAGCGCACTGTTGAAGTGGTCAAAACTTTCCCCGGTCTAGGGGAAAAAATCAAAAAAGCCAGGGAGGGAGATAAACGCTCTCTATCCCAGATATGTAGGGAATCTGGCATCTCTCGCCCCTATTGGTATCAGCTTGAAAACGAGCAGATTTACTCATCTGTAAGTGAAGAGATGATTCGCAGAATCGAAGCGACCCTCGGCGTTGACCTTGGCGTAACCTTTGAGGATTGAAATATATATGTAGATTTTTTATGAAACCTAAGTTGCAACGCTGCGCCTGCGACAACGAGAAATCAATACTTCCAGAGATGCGATCGCACCTTGTCACCTCGTTTAGGGTGTCGCCTATGTCAATTTTTATGAAACTTAATTGTCTTGCGACAACTGCGACCCTTATTCTGATTACATTTCAGGCTGTGAAATATATTTGCAAGGTTATTTTTGAGATAAAAATGGGGGGATTTTTGCTAGTTATGCCAAAGTGCGATCGCGCTTGTGTCAGCATGAGTCACTTAGTGCAATCTCTTTTATTGGAGTGGTTGAGATAAGAGGACGCTGATTAAAAAATATTTCACAGAATAATATGAGCGCTGTTATTTTTAAGTCATGCTAATGTAATAAGATAAATTTTGTGATGTCTTTTACGATGTCTACAAGCCCGAAGCGTTGCATTACGCAAAAAAAGCGATAATGCTATAGTAATATAGGGAATCCAGCAAGATTTCCCTAAATTTATAGCGTTTGAATGTAGAATAGATACTCAAATGTCTGAATAAATAGTTGGAGAGGTGTCCGAGCGGTTCATGGTGACGCACTCGAAATGCGTTTTGGGGAAACCCAACGGGGGTTCGAATCCCCCCCTCTCCGTTCAAAAGATTACTGAAAATCTACTACAATGTGGCTGAAATTTGCCTACCTTTAGCAAGGGTCTTGAGCAACTTGTCTGTTTATTTGCAAGTGAGATATAATTATCGCTCAATATTTACGTAGTCAAACATTTGCCAAAAACACTAAAATATACACCGCCAACACAGATTTTATAGATTTTTGGGATAAACTAATGCCATCGTGTGAGGAGTGAACGATGGTAGATCGCAGATTGGGGCGAGTATTCTCATTTAGTCTGATCAGCATTTCTTTATATCTGGGTATTAGTATAGGAGTCATTATCCGGCTTGGTCAATCACAGCGATTAAACGCTGCTACTATGCCTACTAAGCCTGTCCAATTTCCGTTAGCTATTCCTGAATTTACGCCATCAAAAACACAACAACAAACCTTTCCAGATACTATTACCATCAAAGCTGTTGGAGATATTATTCCCGGCACTAATTTCCCTAACTATAGATTACCCCGCTTTCGAGATCAATTATTACCAAAGTCAGTGAGAACTCACTTGCAAGGATCTGATATCTTGTTTGGGAATTTTGAAAGTAGCCTAACTAATTATCCCTATACTGCCAAAGATATTAGTCGAGGACAAGTCTTTGCCTTTCGTTCTCCCCCTGCATACGCCCAGCTTTTTGCTGAGGCTGGTTTTAATGTGTTCAATATGGCAAATAACCATGCTATGGACTTTGGCCCGGTAGGGTTCAAAGATACAATGAAAAATCTTCAGGCTGTGGGCATTGCAACATTAGGTCATAAAAATCAAATTCTTTATTTGGAAGCTAACAATATCCCTGTAGCAATGATCGGATTTTCTCCTTATGAAATGTATAACTCCATCCATAATTTAGGAGCAGCTAAAGCACTCGTGGCAGAAGCCAAAAATAAAGCCAATATTGTAGTAGTATCGATGCACGCTGGAGCGGAAGGAACGGGGGCACTACACGTTAAGAATCAAACAGAGTTTTTTTATGGAGAAAATCGAGGTAATGCGATCGCGTTTGCTCGAAACATGATTGATGCCGGAGCAGACTTAGTACTAGGACATGGCCCTCACGTTCCCAGAGCGATGGAAATTTATCAGGGAAAAATCATTGCCTATTCTTTAGGAAACTTTTTGGGATATCGGACTTTATCTACAAATGCCCAAACAGGTGACTCAATGATTTTAGAAGTCAAACTCAACTCAGCAGGAGATTTGGTATCTAGTAAAATCATTCCCGTTCGGATGGATCGGCAGGGAATTCCTCATATCGATCGGAGTTTTCAAACTGTAAAGCTTATGCGTTATTTGAATAATCAAGCTTTTCCCAAAAATCCGGTGAAGATTAATAAGAAGGGGGAAGTTGTTGTACAGAAGACGCTTGATCCTTCCTAAAATAATTACTGATTTGTAATTAGTTAATAGTAGTCAGCGCTGTCCTAGACTCACCGCGCTGCTTCACCAAAATCCCAAATTTAAAATTGACTAGTTATTGTCATCTTGCGGCTTTTCCTCAAACTTCTGAATATTCTGGGATTGACTATTAGTCGGTGAATTTTGCTTTTCTAGTGTTGGTACTACCACAGCAGAAGGATCTGATTGTTTGGATTCTGTTGGTGGTGCTGGTGGTATAAGTAGAGGTTTTGATGGGCTTACGGGTTGAGGGGAGGCAGGATTTTGGCTAGAAGCGGGTAAGTTAGTTTGTGGGAATGGCAATGGTGCGGGGACGGGGGAAGCTTTTCGAGATGAGCGGATTGCCCGTAGTTTCTCCACTAACGAGGGTGTGGGGGAAACGCTAGGTGAAGGTGTGGGCTGTTCGGAATCACCGCGTTGCGATTCTCTTGTAGGGCTACTGGTAGATTCTTCTTGGGAAGAACGACGATTGCGGCGACGCTGCTTGGAATTAGAGACGGGTGCTTTTTCGCTTCTTGAAGTAGTGTTCGTCTCTTCACCTCTGGGTGAAGATGTACTATCAAAATTAGGTGCTTTTACACCTGATTCTTGAGTTGGCTTTTCAACAAGTGGCTTGGCAGTCGGCTGCTGAAATTTGGGTAATATACTGGCGATACCAAAACCTGCTGTCGCAGCAACTAGGGCTACACCCATACCAATAAATACTTTAGATGATCCCAGCTTTTTAGCCAGTAAAGTTTCCTTAGCCATGCCTGGGTTGGGTTGCGCCAGCACAGATGGTCTATAAATAGAATTTTGGGCAGTTTTCCCAATTACAGTTGCTGCCTGCTGGGCAGATAAATTGACAGTTGGTACTGCATAAGTGGGTAAAACTTGCGGTGTTCCATTCACCCCATTTCCAGGTAGCAATTGCAGCCAGTCAGCAACTGTCGCTGGCCGAAAACGAGACTCTACTGCCATACCACGCATTACCGCCTGGTTGACAGCAGCACTCAAGTGTGGTTGCAGTTCGCGGGGGGAAGGCATTTGTTCGCGATCGCGCAATAATGCTGGCATGGGAACTTGGGCTGTCAACAGTGCATACAAGGTTGCTGCTAAACCATAAACATCTGTGGCGGGTGTGCGCGCCGCTTGCGTCATATACTGCTCAATCGGAGAATAACCTTCAGAAACCAAACCTGTGTGAGTCTGCCTGACACCACCATTAAATTCCCTGGCAATGCCAAAATCAATTAGTATTACTTCCTGCGTTCCTTGACGAAGAATAATATTATCTGGTTTGACATCGCGGTGTAACAAGCCGTTGTTGTGTACTACCTGCAACGCTGCTCCAATTTGTCGGATGTAATGAATTGCTGTGGCTTCAGGCAAAGTTATCCCTGGTAATACAAATGCGTCTCCCAAGGTTTCGCCAGGAATGTATTCCATCACCATATAAGGCAGTCCAGCTTCCACAAAAAAGTCACTAACTCGGACTATATTTGGGTGAATACACGTAGCTAATCGTCTGGCTTCATCTTGGAATTGGCGCTCGAATTTGGCAAAATCAGGATGTTGTCGCAGCCGTTCATTGATGGTTTTCATCACCACCTCCTGATCCAAGTAGTGATGCGTAGCTTTAAAGGTAATGCCAAAGCCACCCCGCCCTATTTCTTGAATTAGGGTATATTTTCCATCCTGCAAAATTGTGCCTGCTAACATAAAGAGTCCTGAGTCCTGAGTGAGCAGATAAGTAGCGAGTCCTGAGTCTTGAGGGATTTCCCAAAAATTTTCCCATATTTTTATCGGGCAGGATTCTTGCCTGTCTATTTTACGGGATGATTTAGTTGTTAGAATTCCTGAAGTGAGAAAGACCTCCCCATGAGCACAACAGTTTTATCTTTCTCAGATGATAACGCGGGAGTGCAGCAAGCCTGCTAGATGCGAGTTGGGGAACCCAGTAAAATTACATACTTTTATTGCTTTACAAAAGCGACAACTTGCTAGATGATGGCAACGAAAGGGAAAATAATTAGTAAAAAACTAGATTTTTACTCTCAGTAGTTGTGTGAAAACCCTGTAATTACAAGGCTGAAATCGGTTTGAGTTTCCCTCATTACCTTAGCTGGAAGTAACAAAATGGCAACGTTACATACCTCACACTTCTCAAAAAATTTCGCAGTTTCCATTACCCATAGTTTAGTCTTCATTGATACGGCGGTTGAAGACTATAGTCATTTAGTCAGTGGCGTGCTTCCCAATAGCCAAGTGTTCATCCTTGACTCGACACAGAACGGTGTTGAACAAATTACGAAAATTCTGACGAGTTGGGCAGACGCGCAGCAACTTGTCGTTAGACATGGCTCGAATTTGGCTAACATTCATATTGTGTGCCACGGTGTCCCAGGTTGCTTACAATTGGGCAATACCCATTTAGGAATTGATACCCTCGACGAATACAGCCAGCAACTCCAACAATGGCAGAAGATATTTTCCACTTCTGCCAAAGCCGATAGCCCTATTAACTTACTCATCTATGGTTGCAATGTAGCTTTGGGTGATGCGGGGGCAGAATTTGTAGAAAAACTGCACCAACTCACAGGGGCAAATATTGCTGCTTCGCGTCAGCGAATTGGCAATGCAGCATTAGGCGGTAACTGGGAGTTAGAAGTTCGCACTGCTGATATGGAAATAAATCTTGCGTTTGCAGAAACGACGCGAGAAGCTTACACAGGAGTACTAGCAACGTTTACGGTGAATAGTACCCAAGACATAGATGATGGCGATGCGAATAACGGCATTACCACCTTGCGGGAGGCAATTAAGTTAGCAAATGCTTCTGCTGAGGATGATGCGATCGCTTTTGAAGGCGTGTTCACCGATGACACCCCAGATATAATCAGCCTCACCTCTGGGCAACTGACCATTACCGATAATATCACCATCTTGGGAACTGGAGCATCTAAGCTTACTGTGAGTGGAAATAATGCTTCCAGACTGTTCGAGATATCGGGACTAGGAACAGATGTTAGCATTGATGGTTTAACCCTTGCTAATGGTAATGATACCCTTGGTGGCGGTATTTTAGTTAATAGCTATGGCATCCTCAACCTCACTAACAGTATTGTCTCTGGAAATGTTGGAGGCGGCATCAATAGCTCTGGCATCCTCACCGTAACAAATAGCAGTGTTTCTAGCAATACTGGAAGCGGCATTAATATTAGCAATGCCGTAACTGGTTTTCTCGGCTTCACTGACATTATCGATGCCAGTTATGGCACTCTCAGCTTAACTAACAGCAGTGTCTCTGGAAATACGGGAGACGGCATCTCTAATGGAGGTGGCAGAGTCAGTCTAACGAATAGCAGTGTTTCTAGTAATACTAGATTCGGTATCTATAATAATGCCGCTGTAATCGGCTATGGAGCGTATGACTCTGGTATCCTCAACCTGACCAATAGCAGTGTTTCTGCTAATACGGAAGGGGGTATATCTAACTTAGGCAGCTTTCTTAGGCTTACCAATAGTAGTGTCTCTGGAAATACAGGAAGTGGCATCTATAACTTAGGCATCGACGGCGGTGGATATGGTGGGGCCTTAAGTTCAGCTATCTTGAATAACAGTACTGTATCTGGTAATACAGCGGCTTTGAACGGCGGCGGTATTTATAACGAAAATAGCCTCGCCTTACTCAACGCCACAATTACCAATAACATAGCTGACTCCAATGGCGATGGTACTGGCGACGGTGGCGGCGTTTTCAATAGTGCTGGGACTATCACTGTTGCGAACACCATCATTGCAGACAACTTCGACAAATCTACCTCCGGCAATATCAACCCCGATGTGGCTGGCATTTTCACTGACTCTGGCAATAACCTGATTGGCAATAATACTGGTAGCACTAGTTTTACCACCAGCACCTTAGTTGGTACTAGCGCCACCCCCATTGACCCAAAACTTGGTTCCCTGAAAAATAACGGCGGTGTTACCTTTACTCATGCTTTACTTGCAGGTAGTCCCGCCATTAATGCAGGTAATAATACCTTAGTTTCTGGTAGTCTGATTACTGACCAAAGAGGCGCTGGATTTGGCCGGATATCCGGGGGTGTAGTTGATATTGGTGCTTATGAAGTCCAGTCCAGCATCACGCCACCTGTTAATACAGACACAGTAGTGACTAATACCAACGATTCTGGAGCAGGTTCGTTGCGACAGGCTATTCTCAATGCCAATAGTACTGTTGGGGCAGATACGATTACCTTTGCAGGCGTGTTCACTGATACCATTCCAGATATCATTACTCTCACCTCTGGGAAATTGGCGATCGCTGATGATGTTACCATCTTAGGGACTGGGGCATCTAGCCTGACAGTGAGCGGCAATAATTCATCAGGCGTATTTGAGATATCAGGAACAGGGACAGATGCTAGCATTGCTGGCTTGAAAATTACTAACGCTAGTAATGCCGTTAGTAGTATTTTGGTCAATCGTAATGCCACCCTCAGTTTGACCAACAGCACTATCTCTAATAATGCTGGGTTGGTAGGCGGTATCTTTAACAGAGGCAGCCTTAACCTGAGTAACACCACTGTCGCTGATAATAGGGGATTGTCGTTTGGTGGTGGTATCTTTAACACAGGCAACCTTAGCCTAACGGGAAGCACTGTCTCTGGCAATGGAGCAAATAATTACGGTGGCGGTATATTTAACACAGGCAACGTCACCATAACTAGCAGCACAGTCTCTAACAATTACCTGCACACCATAGCTAATTATACCCGCGTATCTCCTGGCAGTTATTTAATAGATAGCTACGGTGGTGGCATATTTAACACAGGCAACGTCAGCATAACTAACAGCACAGTTTCTAACAGTAGCGCAACCTACGGCGGCGGTATCTTTAACCAAGGGATCTTTAACTTTAACAACAGTACTGTCTCTAGCAATAGATCCTACAAAGATGGTAACGGCATCTTTAACAAAGGCACTCTTACCCTCACCAACAGTACTATTACCAATAATTACATCCCATCATTTGAGCCTTTTCCTGGTGATGCCTTGGTTTATGGTGGCGAGGGTAGAAGCGTTTTCAATGACTCTGATGGCACTGTTATTGTTGGCAACACTATCATTGCAGGCAACTTCGGCTTGCAGGGCGACGTTTTTGGCAGCTTCACTGACCTCGGCAATAACCTGATTGGCGATCGCACTGGTGGTACTGGCTTTACTATCAGTACACTCCTCGGCACTAGCACCAACCCTATTGATCCCAAACTCAGCCCGCTGCAAAATAATGGTGGTGCAACCTTTACTAACGCCTTAATTGGGAATAGTCCTGCCATTAATGCAGGCAATAATGCTCTAATTCCAGCAGGTATTACAACCGACCAACGCGGTGCTGGATTTGACAGAATATCTGAGGGTACAGTTGATATTGGTGCTTTAGAGTTCAACGGGCTGAATGGAACCAATGGCGCTGATAATCTAGTGGGCAACAATTATAATGAGATAATTGACGCTAAAGCCGGGAATGACACCATCACAGGTAATCAAGGCAACGACATCTTAACTGGTGGCGGTGGCAAAGATAAATTTGTTTACAATTTAGGTGATGGTATTGATATCATTACCGATTTTGGTGCGCTAGGTAAAGGCTCAAATCCATCAGCAGCAACTATTGGCGAATTGGATACCCTCAAATTCCAAGGTGCTGGATTGACAGCCCGAAATCTTTTACTTACCCAGAATGGTAGCAATCTGGAAATCACTTTTGAAGGGGTGGCTGATGATAAAGTTATCTTGCAAAACTTTCCCCTAGAAAAGCTAGACAACTTATCAACGCTGGGCAATATCCTGTTTGATGGGCAAAGCAGCATTCGTGATAGCTTTGATGTCTTCGATGCCAACTCCACCCGCAGCACCATCTTCAACAAAAACACAGTCACCTTTCTCAATGACCTAAATAACAATGTCAATGGTTGTGATAACTCAGATGATGTCATTAATGGTCTAGGGGGTGATGACAGCATAGATGGCAAGAGTGGTAACGACCTATTACGCGGTGGTACAGGTAACGATACCCTGCTTGGTGGTGCTGGTAATGATACCCTTATCGGTGGTGCAGGTAAGGATAGCGTCATCGGCGGTGCTGGTGATGACATCTTTTTTGTTGAAAGAAAAAATTCTTTTGAAGCTAACGATATCTTGACTGGTGGTAGCGGTCAAGATCAGTTCGTCTACAAAACCTTGACTTATTATGGTGAAGCTATCACTGACTTTAATCAGAGCGAGGATAAGTTAGTCTTCACTGACCTATTTAAGAGTCTAGGCTACAGTGGCAGCAATCCCATCTTAGATGGCTACCTAAAATTTGTACAATCGGATACTTCTACACTAGTTCAAGTCTCTGTTAATTCTTCGCCTTACACCTTAGCAAATTTGAGTAATTTCACGGCTACAAATCTGGTAGTCGGTACTAATGTCATTGTCTAGCACTCAGTTCTAGCCTGTAGTGAAAAAGAGATGTAGCACTGCTACATCTCTACAAGGGTTCTGGATAACACATAATTAATTTCCAATACGCTTTGACAAAGAGTTTTAGCCTTAACCCAAGCGTATTGAATTAATTTCACCAGATGTCTATTGCTTAATTTTGGATTTTAGAAACATCTAAAATCTAAAATCTAAAATCCAAAATCTAAAATTATTACAGTTGCCGCACTAATGGCTGACCATCTTTGACTTCGCCAATTAAAACTAAATCTACACAGTTAACGAAGATACCATTTTCCAGGACGCCAGGAATGTTATTCAATGTCTTTTCTAGTCCGGCTGGATCTTCAATGGAGTCAAATCTGACATCTAAGACAAAGTTGCCTTGGTCAGTGATTACTGGCCCAGCTTTTTTTACACCCATGCGGAGTTCTGGTTTGCCACCAAGTTTTTTGATGGCATTGGTGACAGGGGTAATAGCCATTGGGATCACTTCCACGGGCACAGCAAAAGTAGAACCTAAGCGGTCTACTAACTTGCCACTGTCTACCACGACGATGAACTGTTCTGCTAGGTAGTCTACAACTTTTTCGCGGGTATGTGCTGCACCACCGCCTTTAATCAAATTCTTCTGCGGATCGACTTCATCTGCGCCATCAATGGCAATATCGATGTGGTCAATTGCATCCAAGGTGGCGAGAGGAACACCGTACTGCTTTGCCAGTACTTCTGACTGAAACGAGGTAGGTATACCAATGATATCTTTGAGTTCGCCCGACTTGAGGCGATCGCCCAAAAACTGAATCGTATATGCTGTAGTTGACCCCGTACCCAACCCGACAATGGAACCCGACTTGACTAGGGCGGCGGCGGCTTTGCCAACTTCTTGCTTCATTAACTTGACGGGATCTGTTGTTGTCATTTCCAAAACTCCTGAAAAACTGACTATAGTCCATAGTAGTGGGCGGATAACGCCAAAACATCAAAGGAAAAAACAAGTTTTTGCTGATTTCCACTCCCTTGATGATGAAAACCAGCTCGCCTATTACGTAGCTATGCAACATCGCCTAGCCCAAATTCGTCAACAAGAAGGGTGTGGGGGGTAGGGTGTTGGGTGTAGGGAACACAGCATTGGTCGGGGCTTGAAACCCCGGTCAATGGAATCGTCTTGAAAGACGGGGCTTGTACACAAAACGTTGTTGGGGCTATTTCTTTCACTACACCCCACACCCTACACCCTACACCCTACACCCTAC
>JADEXV010000170.1 GCA_015206945.1 Nostocales cyanobacterium LEGE 12452
CCCCTCCCCTGCTAGTCTAGAAATAGCCGATACAGAAGAGAGGGAATCGAGAACATGCCGCATACAATTGTTACAGAAGTCTGTGAAGGCGTTGCTGATTGCGTAGATGCCTGTCCAGTAGCTTGTATTCATGATGGCCCGGGCAAAAACACCAAGGGAACTGATTGGTACTGGATTGATTTTGCTACTTGCATCGACTGTGGTATCTGTCTCCAAGTTTGCCCTGTAGAAGGGGCAATTCTCGCAGAAGAACGACCAGAGTTGCAAAAAACTCCGTAATAGTCCATAGTCAACAGTCAATAGTCAATAGTTATGTTTGACTTGACTGTTGACCAATGACCAATGACAAATGACCAATGATAAATGACTATTTATTAGAAGTTCAAAATGTTCACGCTGGATACATCAAAGATGTAGATATCCTGCAAGGTGTGAATTTTCAGGTTGCACCAGGGGAATTAGTGACAGTGATTGGCCCCAACGGTGCAGGTAAATCTACTTTGGCAAAAGCAATTTTTGGGCTTTTGATCCCACACACAGGCACAATTACCTTCAAAGGTGAAAATATCGTGGGGCTAAAGTCCAATCAAATTGTCCAACGAGGAATGTGCTACGTACCGCAAATCGCCAATGTTTTCCCCTCTCTCAGTGTTGAAGAGAATTTGGAGATGGGTGCTTTTGTGCTTAACGTTCCCCTGAAACCAATTAAAGATAAAATATTTACTATGTTTCCGAGACTAAGCGATCGCCGTCGTCAACGTGCTGGTACTCTCTCTGGAGGAGAACGCCAGATGCTAGCGATGGGCAAAGCTTTGATGTTGGAACCTGGTTTACTGATTTTAGATGAGCCATCTGCCGCTTTGTCGCCGATTTTGGTGACACAAGTGTTTGAGCAGATTAAACAAATTAATCAGGCAGGTACTGCGATCGTATTAGTAGAACAAAATGCCCGTAAAGCTTTAGAGATGGCTAATCGTGGGTATGTATTAGAATCGGGACGTGATGCGATCTCCGGCCCTGGTGAAGAATTGTTGAATGACCCGAAAGTGGGTGAGCTATATCTGGGAGCAGGTAAGAGACATTAACCCTTTTTTATCACTCTTGCCCCATTCAACATAACACCAGCTTAATATCGGAGCTTCACCAGTCTATAGCGATGACTAGGTTGGGCTGCGCCGACGCTATCTATAACTAATACAAAAGCCATAACACTACCTGCCACTGCCGCGACCGTCGTTTTCGATGCTCAAAGAATTCTCCCTAATAATCCGTTTCTAATCACATCTACAGCTAGTCGAGAGGCAAAACAGGACATTCATTCAGGAAAAACTGACAAAAACGTAAATTACCCGGATTTACCAAAATCCACATTCGCAATGACGCTCTCTACGAGACGCTAAAAGCGAACGCAGACTCGCTAACGCAATTCTGAATTCCGTTATGGATGGGTATTTAGACGCCAACCATAAATTAAATGTACGTGTATACAAAAATATATCGGTCGAATTAAAAAATCTGGACGGACTATTTGCCGTCATAGCAGTTTTTAGGATTATATGGATGGATATGGAAGATTCCTACAAGTTAGTTGCTGAATTATTGGCACTAAGTCCTAACAAGCATCAGTACTACCAACAAGACCAAAGGGCGATGAGGCTTATTTTATCTGCGTCCTAGCCCTTTTTGTAGCCCCGTAAGCTTGCACAGAGACGTAAAGGACAGAGAAAAAACTCTCGGGATTCTTTGCGCCTCTGGGATTATTTTTATCTTGGGCGTCCCAATGTAGTGATATATAAAACAGCTTCATCAGCAGGAATACCCAAAACTTCATTTACTTGATCGTCAAAGAATCCACCGATACCACTGACGCCTACATTCAGGTGCATTGCTGCTAAATTAAGGCGTTGTCCCAAATGACCAGCATCCATGTGCAAGTAACGGTAAACGCGATCGCCATATTGTGCGATCGCAGCTTTCAAGTCGGCTGTATGAAATAACACAGCTGCTGCATCCCGCCCTAATTCTTGTCCTAAACAGAGAAAATGTAACTCTCGCCGAAAGTTTTTAAACCGGATTTGGCGTAATTCTTGGGCTTTGGGTGCGTAATAGTAACAACCCGCCTCCAGTCCTTTGACTCCGCAAACAGCAATGAATGTTTCGATTAAATTTAGATCGAAGTAGTCTGGAGAAATATCTAAGCTTTGGTCGATGTAATTTTGCGGTTGGTAAGTGAAATCGAGTAAACTTTTCAATTCATCGAAGCTTAAATCATCACCATTGTAAGCGCGGGTAGAGCGTCGCTTATACATAGTGGTTTCCAGTTCTGATAGTTTTTGTCCCCAGTTTATCGGTGCGGTGGTGGTGGGAATTTTTAAACAGAAAGGAAAATTGTATTTATCCTCTAAAGATTTTTCTTGTTTAATAGTTGGTAGATTAAGATTACCAGTTACACCTGGTTGGATCTGGGTGTGTCGATGGAAATATGTTAATAGTTCGCCATCAGGGATTTGAGGATAACTGGTTTCAGTAGCGGAAGGTAAAGCAGTACATCCCAATGGTAAATTTTGATTCACATCTAACAAGTCTGCCAGAGGTAAGACAGCAATCGCACCTTCTTGTTGCGGATCGACATAAAGCAGATCGTTAACTGATTCATCCACAAAACCGCCGATTAAATGGGGGCGATAATCAGTAATCGCACCAGCTAACTCGATATTACCCAACAGGTGTCCCGTATCCAGAAAAATCCGCCGATAAGCCCGATCTTCATAGCGCCACGCAGAACGATAGAATACCGCAGTCACAATAATTGCTAATTGGGTATTTTCTAAAGAAGGATGCCAGAAACAAGACTCTTGAAGAGTTTGCCAAACATCATTTTCCCAATAATGCATGAGAGAATGAGTTCGACACTGGTAGTTATATAGACCAGGCGGCAATAACGACGTACCACGGGAAACCACATACATCTCAGCAGGGTATAATCCGCCTGCACTGGGAGCAGCGCGTAAATACACTGCACTACCCATAGAAGGCATTTTTGCTGTCAATCCATAACTGCGAAACAATAGCCGTGAAAGTCTTTGCCACCATTGAGCATCTGGATTATTAGCATAAGCCTCTGCTTTTTCTTGGATATAGGGTTTGAGATCAAAAGTAGAGCCAATTTTATACTCTTTAAAGGGCACTGGCTGTTTAGTCCAGTCTAAGCGCTGACTTTTGGAAGCGAGAGTCTCAGGGTTGTATTTAGTCCGTTCGTGATAATGCTGGGCAATTGATTGGTGTAATTCTGGCATAGTACTTTTAATATCCTTGGGGCATCGTTTTCTTGATCTTGGCATTCATTAGCCTCATTATTTCGTGTCAATTGGTACAATCCTCAGAGTCATAAAGTGGTAGACAGTAACAATTGAATTGGGCATGGGAATAAAAGGCAGAGGGGCGGAGGGGAAAAACTTACTAAAACATTCTTTTCTCCCCGCCTCCCCTGCTCTTGAAAGCGCAGGTTTTTATTTTTTAGGCAGAAGAGAAGTTGAGATTAGTAGTCCAACGGTTGAGGGAAAAAATGGCCAAAAGGAAAAGCCTGACCCAATAACAAAGCAACGATAACTTTGATGAAACCACGACGGAAAGAACTCAAAAGGCGTGTGGGTTGCAGAGCAGGCGGTAAATTATGTACCACATGATTTGCTGGTAGATCATCATAACTACTACCAGTGTTGCTAGCATCAGCCTCACTACCAACACTGATTAAGCATAAGATAGCCCTTGACGATGGCTGCACCGTCGTCAAGGGCGAACGCTAACCAATGACGTTCAGTACGTTTGGGATTAGTCATTTTGGTTAAATGCCAGTGGCATTCACGAGAATGCCATTGTTGACTATCCAACAAAGCATTGGTGCAAAGCACTTTGTCATATCGATTTCTTACCGATGACTACTTTTTTATCACCTGCGTCTCATACCATTCCCTCAATCTTTGCCGGACTGTATTTTCTTTCTCACCCAGTAGTTCTGCTAAAAATACTGCTACTGTTGTTAGACTAGAGGAAAAGCATCATTCACATTCCAAAACTACACATTGCCAGTACCTTCGCCTGTGGCTGACTCAAATGTGGTAGATTTGCCCTAACGATCGCTATCCAGCTGTTTAAACCTGAATACTCACTCATGACCTGCTTTATGTCACGATGTTTTATTGTACATGTGTAAAACCCCGCCCAGAAGTGGACGGGGTTTTACATATGTACAATAAAAGTAATTTTAGAAAAGAATGTAACAGAACCTGAGCTTCGGTTTTCCTTGGCTCAACTTAGCATATATAAGATTTTGAAAGTAATTTCGGGCAATATTAGGCGCTGATGGGTTGTTGTTCAGATTCAATTAACTGATTATTAGGTACATCAAATCTAATAGTGCTAGCTGCCCAGTCTTTGAAATCGGGTGCTAGCCAGACTAGCTTACGCAGAATTTCATCATTGACCCACAACACTAAGGGAAACTGAAACTGTTTCCGAAACTCATCTCGCATCATATTCGTACTAATAATCAGTTGGTTAATTGCCACTACAGATTCTAAGCCTCGTATCATCAGAGCTTCGGGTTGAGTAGTACCAATTTCACCTCTAATAGCTGTGTATAATTTATCCTCAGTAGGTGAAAGCAAAATTTCGTGGATATCTGCTGATGAAAATTCTGTTAACAAATTCAGCACTTGCTCCTGCTTTTGAATACAGTTACAACAAGCTAATAACAGTGAAAACTGTCCACCAGAAACCATCATCGCCCTTGCTAGTCTCTTAGTAGCTGCTGTGCTGCTAACTATGCCATTTTCTGAATTGGTTAAGCCGATCATTAAAAACACCCTTCTTTTTATTTTCAAGCATATTCAGTAAATCTACCCTATTAATTTTTATTCAAAAGTGTTAATCGGGTAACTTTGATGACTTGTTTCTGTAATATTAAGCATTATATAACGAACAAGCAGATGGTGCATTATCTGATATTCACAATTGAGAGATAATGTAAAGATAATATCAACACAATGTCAGTAATAGGGGACAAGCGAGGAATTAACAATTGAATTATCACTGGATTTTTATAGATTTTTGTATCTGCTATTAGGTAAGTAATTTTTTCTTAGTTTCCAGTAAAAAAAATACTCAGCAAAAGTCTAACAGGAAATGTTAGCAAGTGGCAAAACTTATAGCAGTTTTCAAATGCACCCCTACTTAAACATTAGGTTTTCCATGTCACATTTCTCTTGTGGTCGCACTATAACTTTGCTTCACGCTAACACCAGTTACCTACAGCGGTAAACCCCCTACAGTGAGAGTTAACTGTATCACCGTGTCTTCTCAACAAGCTATCTGGGGAGGGATATTGAGTGTCGAGTAGTAAAATAGTCTCAGCACAAGATGCAGAAATCTTGTTGCATTAAAAAAGCTAACTCACCCGTTTGATAGAACTGTAGATTGAAGATGTCGCTCCCTTAGTGGAGGACAGGGAATATTTAGCTTTCTAAGATCAGTTCAGAACATCTGAACTATAACAACAAGTTTGGAATTTGCTCCATTGCTCCATTGTTCGGGGTTGATAGCCAATAACAAACATATGTAAATATTTATTTATTTTTTTGAAAACTAATTAGGAATATCACACCATGCTATTTAAAGATCGGAGGTTTGCGGGTCAAGTTTTGGCTAAGGAGTTAAGCGCTTATGCTAACGACCCAGATGTTCTGGTATTAGGGCTACCAAGGGGTGGTGTACCCGTCGCCTTTGAAGTTGCCAAAACGTTAAATGCTCCCTTAGATGTTTTAGTGGTACGTAAATTGGGTGTACCCGATCAAGAAGAACTAGCGATGGGAGCGATCGCTTCTGGTGGGGTGCGGATAGTCAATAAATATATTATCAGCCTGGAAAAGATACCTGATGAAGTAATTGCCAGGGTAGCGCTACAAGAAGAACGGGAGTTAGAGCGGCGGGAACGGCTTTATCGAGGAAATCGCCCCTTAAGAGATTTACAAGGACGTACAGTCATCTTAGTAGATGATGGTTTAGCCACAGGTGCAACGATGTGGGCTGCTGTTGTAACTGTGCGAAAACAGCAACCTGCTCAGATTGTGATTGCTGTGCCTGTAGCTGCACCTGAAACTTGCCAAGAGTTAGAAAGTGAGGTAGACGAAATCGTTTGCATCTCCAGACCCAGCCCTTTCCAGAGCGTTGGTCTTTGGTACGAAAGCTTTCCTCAAACGACCGATGAAGAAGTCCGCGACTTACTCGCAAAAGCGGCAAAGAACGGTGAAGCAATACCTCTTGGTATGTAGATGAATGGCACTAAGAAAATGTGAAACCTTGTCTGGGCAGGGTATTGGGGGTAGGGTATAGGGTGTAGTGTTTAAGATAATTGAATGCGAGGTACGTCAAGGAGTTCAACATCTTTTTAATTCACCACACCCCACACCCAACTTCATGACGTTGCCGGGATAAAAACGTGGATCGAGTATAGAAACTAGTTGATATGGTTAAATAATGCTGAATTCATCTGAAACAGCACTCGATGTTTCACGATCCATACTCAATAATCCCCAGGAATAAATATGTCTCTGATTCAAAACAAAGTGGTAATCATCACTGGAGCCAGCAGTGGGCTAGGCGAGGCAACTGCGAAGCGACTTGCTGCTAGTGGAGCCAAACTGATGCTGGCTGCCAGACGCGAAGATCGGCTGAAAGAATTGGTTGGAGTGATCGCTAAATCAGGAGGGACTGCAACCTATCAAGTAACGGATGTAGCAGATCGCACACAGGTGGAAGCCTTAGCTAAGGAAACTTTGAGTACATACAGCCGGATCGACGTGCTAATCAATAATGCCGGATTGATGCCGCTTTCTCCCCTCGACCAAGTAAAGGTGGAGGAGTGGGATCGGATGATCGATATCAACATTAAGGGCGTTCTCTATGGGATTGCTGCCGTGTTGCCGATTATGCGTCAGCAAAAGTCTGGTCACGTCATTAACCTATCATCAGTGGCTGGACATAAAGTGTTTCCGGGAGCGGCCGTCTACTGTGCCACCAAGTACGCAGTGCGGGCGATTTCTGAGGGGCTGCGGCTAGAGTCAAATGGTGAAATCCGTTCGACTAATATCTCACCAGGAGCCGTTGCCACCGAACTGACTACTACGATTACCGATAAAGACACAGCAGCAGGAATTAATCAACTTTATGAGATCGCCATTGATGCAGATGCCATTGCCCGTGCGATCGCATACGCCATTGAGCAACCCGACGATGTTGATGTGAATGAAATCATCATCCGTCCGACACGTCAAGAACTTTAAATTTAGGCTTAAAGAACAAGCATTCGGCTCAGATAGCCAGACGATATTTTGAACACGCGAGTGAGAATACAATCTCACTTAAAAAAACTCTGTGTACCTCTGCGCTTTCCTTAGCGTCCCTCTGCGTTTAAAAACGTAACTATTTTAGGCAAAGCTGTATAAATTGTCAGTCTCGGATTTGCTTAGTCTGTAAGCTATAGATTCCATCTTTCACATTCACCCGCTCAGAAATCAGATTTAAATCTCTAAATCTGCAATGGGCAAGAGTAGCTGTGTAGAGAACCCAAATCACCCAAGCATCGATTTCACCTTGGCGGAATCAGGGCAGCGCCTTCGGTTGTGTCAAATAAACTGGTTCAATGCCACCAAAATTGAGGCCGAATCTTGCCAGCGATCGCACAAGCACATAATGCGCGATCGAGCCTTTGTCAAAAGCGATCTTTTTACCCTTTCCCTTTAGGTTAGCCAGCGTCTGAATCGGCGAATCTTCCGGTACTAGACTCGCTTTACCTTTGTGAACGGTATAGTTCTTCACTATACATATTTATTTTGGTATTAGTAAAACGTCGATACATGACAGATATATAATTGGTTAAACTTTGTTTTTTATCAAATAAATATGAGTAATTTTGACCATTCTCAGCATCGAAAAGATTATCTCATTTTATTAGTAATTTGGGTGATAGCATTAGCTATAGATAGAGCTTGGTTTTTCTTAGATGAATCTATTCCAGCCTTCGATCAAAGCGCACATTTAGCTACAGCATTACATCATTATAAAATTTTTCAAAACTTCAATATCTTCTCAGGAGATTGGTGGTTATCTCTGTGGCAATTAACTCCAAGTTATCGCGCTCCTTTTGTATATATTTGCACTGTCCCATTTTTGATGTTGTTTGGCCGTGGATATGACCAAGCAAGTTTGGTCAACTTATTGTATACTGCGATGATTATAGTTTCAGTATATCATTTAGGTAATTTTTTATTTAATAACCGAAAAATTGGCATAACTGCCAGTATCTTTTGTGTGTTATTTCCTATTTTAGGAATTATTAGGACAGATTATTTATTAGATTATGGTTTGACAGCAATTGTTACAGTAACTTTTACAGTTCTGACAATTTGGAAAGATAGTTATATTGGGTTTTTGTCATGGGGGTTAACTATCCTATTGGGAGTTGGAATAGGTTTAATCTTGTTGGCTAAACCTACAGGTTTTATTTTTATTTTAGTTCCTAGTATTTTGGTATTAATTAGTTTTATTAGAAAACGTAAATTTATCAAAATAATTCAAACTTGCTCATCTTTGATAATAGCTTGGTTAATTTGTAGTTTTTGGTATGGCTTAAATTGGTTAACAATTATTACATCGGCATTAAATGCTAACCAAGTTGGAAAAAGGGAGGGCGATCCTTCTTCCACAACTATTGCTGGATGGTTATACTATCCACAAATGATCCCAGAAACCGTTGGTTTACCAATATTATGTGCGAGTATTGGCATTTTATTGGTTTATCTGATTAAATATAAATCTACTACTAATTTAATTTCAGCAAATCTCCATAAATCGGCTCGAATTTGGTTATTAGTTACCTTAGTAAGTAGCTATATAATTTGTTCTTTGGGCACAAATAAAGACATTAGATTTATTCTGCCATGCTTTCCGATAATTAGTTTAATATTGGCAGATTTCTTCAATTTAGTTGAGAATATATATTTTGATAGACTGAGATTAGCCACTTTAGTATTAAGTTGCATAGTTTTACTAAACAATTTGTTTCCATTACCCCTAATTCAAGCATGGGGTGGTAGACATTCACCTAATAATGATGCTAAAGAATATCCTCTAGAGAAACTGATACACAAAATCACCGAAACCAATTTATATTTAAGGTCGAATTTAGGGGTAATTCCTGTTTCTACACCGCAGATAAATGAATATACTTTAAATTATTTTGGGGCATTAGCAGATTTTCGCGTATCTGGCAGAAAATTAACAACTAAATTATCTCAGATAAAGCAAGATTTACAATATTTTTGTTGGTATATTACTAGAGATAATGAACCATATAGACCTGGAGAAAGTGGAGAGACTAAACGGAAATTTAAATCTTTAGTGGAATCTTCTACTGATTTGCAATTACAGGGCGATTGGATCTTACCTCATGGAGATAAAATGCGATTATATAGTTGCAAAAATCCTCCTGTAACTGTTGAGAAAATCAATAATAGCGAGTCTGCAATTAGTTTAAAAAAGGTTGCAATTTCTCAGCAGTTAATTTTAGATAAAAATAACCCTGTTAACTATGAAATAGCTGGTTCATGGGATGATTTGCAAAATGGTCTATTACTGTTAAAATGGCAAAATGGCCAATCATCTTGGTATCATGATCATGCTATTGGCTTAGGTAATTTATACTGTGGTATCAAATGTCATCCTGAAGGAACTTTCCGAGTGAAAGAAGCTTTAGCTACATTTATTCCTAAAACCCTACCACTCGGAAAATATCAGCTATCAGCACTATATTTAGATAGAAGAAACAACAAAACCACATCTTTAAATATTCCAGATATTACTGTAAATGTGACAGATGTAGGAACAGTAGAAAAATCGCCAGCTTTAGATTTAATTACCCGAACTTCACAGCTAGCACAAGAGTTACAACAGGGTAAATTAAATAATATCTTTGTGCAGATAGGTCATTTCAATCAATACGATCCTACTCAGGATTATTTAAAACAAATTGATTTCGCGGCTAATTATTATCTGCAAACAGAGCCAAATAATTTAAATTGGCGTTACACTTTAGTCTTATCACAACTTTTACAGCGCCAAGTCCCGGAATTAATCCAAAATTTAAAAGAATTAACTAAATATGATGCTCAAAATCCTTACACATGGATTTATTTAGCTTTTGTTTATTTATATAATTTTCAACCTACACAAGCTGAACCAAAATTAGCGATCGCAGAACAATTAAAACCAGATATACCAGAATTAAAAACCTTAAAAACTGTAACAAATATTATGAAATTTTTACCCCTACAATGGTTTGCTACCAAGGAATAGGAGAAACGGGGGGCAACGTCGGTGTTCCGATTGGATATTTGAGCCTATAATTAGAATTGTTGGGGAGATTCCAAAGCATGAGTGAAACTGCGGAAAAACTTAAACTCGAACTTTCTCAGCTTTCTGCAAAAGAACGTGCTGAAATTGCCTACTTTTTAATTCATTCTCTAGATGAGGGTATAGATGATAATCTAGAAACTGCTTGGGATACGGAATTAACCCAGCGGTTGCAGGATATTAATCGCAAAACAGCTATTGGAGAACCATCATCTCAAGTTTTTTCTGAGTTACGAGAAAAATATTCGTGAAGTTTATTGTTATCCACACTGAAGCTCGGAAGGAGCTTGATGCTGCAATAGCTTATTATGAAGCTCAAAAAGTAGGCTTGGGGCTAGATTTACTATCTGAAGTGGAAAAAGTTATTCTTAAAATTCAGCAAAACCCCCATTTAGGAACTCCACACAAGATTGAAGGAATACGTCGTTATGCTATTCAACGTTTTCCCTATCTGATTTTTTATACGGTGCTTGAAGAAGTAATTTGGGTTATTGCGATCGCGCATGGTAAGCGCAAACCGAATTACTGGAAACAAAGAAATATTGAAATTTAATAAAAATACGGCATTTTTATTTACCTGATATCAGCCGTATCATCGCTGAGTGCATAGCAGTCAACCGCCGAACGATCTGATCGATCTCCAAATCTAATATGCTGTAATCAATGACTGCTTGACGAATCGGTGTATGTCCTTGATTGACGGCTAACTCTTCTATTCTGGCTGTACGCAGTGCTTGTAGGTGCGGCTGGATTTTTTGCAGCGTTTCTTCCAAGTCAGGTAAAGGCGGTGGGGGAATTTCCTGCTGTACCGAATCAGCTAACTGCTCTAAGAGTAGCGAAATTTGGCGGACAAAGGTTTCTAATTCCGCGAGTGGCACTGTTCCTCGGAAATGTTCGAGATGTACTGCCAAAACAGTCACGGCGTTAGTAAAACGTCCCATATACAGCAGCAGCGTCATTACTGGTTCTACTAATTCTTGGTGCATTTGGGGTTCGCGCAGCAATCCTTGGAAGGAGGCTTGAGCATTGCCAATTGCTAGTCCAGTTTGTCGCCGTTGACTGATAATGCTAGAGTCACGCTCCTTTGTGCCTTGGTAAACAGCCATCACATCCCGAAAGTATTTGTGACATTCTCGCAGCGCTGTGGCGATTTGACTGGGTAAACGATCGCGTTCCCAATTTGGCCATATAAAGTAATGACTCGCAAAAGCCAGTCCCGCCCCAATTAATGTATTCAACACCCGAAAGCCAGCAAGTTGCCAACTAATAGGATGACCAATATCGATAATTAGTAAGACAAATATTGAGAAGAAAATCACCGAATACCCATAGTTGAAAGCGATTAGGGAAACGCCAAAAAATACTGTCAGCAGAATGATGATGTCTAATACAGGCTTACTCGTAATGGTTGCAAGTAAGATAGCAGCTAAAACAGCTCCTAAAATCGTCCCGCCAACTCGCTGGAAAAAACGTTTGAAAGTTGCACCCAAGTTTGGTTTCAGGACTAATATAATTGTCAGCGTTACCCAATAGCCCATTGGTAAATTTGTAACGCTGTATAATATCACGCCTACAGTTAGACTCACACCAATGCGGAGAGCATGGCGAAAGATTGCTGAGTCTAAGGTAAGGTTTTCTTTGAGTAAACTTAAGAGCGATCGCTGTTCTTCTTCAAATAAAAGAAGTCTATCTATATCTCGCTGACTCATTTTGCTGCGATCTGCCAGAGATTTAGCTGTCTGAGCCGTGTATTGCAATTGCTCGATCAGCTTTTTGAGCGTCAGCACCAGGTTAGTGAAAGCAACGAGGGTTGTGTAGTCGGTTTCACTCCCAGCAATTGCTTTTCTTTGCAGACTTTCTTGTTCTTTCAGTGCTTCATAGATGCGCTGGAGATTTCCCAAGTCGATGCTAGCAGGCTTGCGAGATATGACTTTCGCTATGGCTTGAAGAATGCCTGATATTTCTGCGAGTGCATCGTCTACTAATTGCTGGACTGTATGATATTGCTGTTGTTGGAAGTGAGTTTCAAGTAATTCTGTTAAGGCAACAACTAAACCAAGCAAGCGATCGCCATCCTGAATTAGCAGCAAAAATGGCTCATTTATCCAACTCCGAGACGACTGTTCAATCCGTAATGTACCTAAAGCAGTGCGTGCTGTTTCTAATGCTTTTCTAATTTCGAGAATATTTTCAGTTGTTGCTACTTTACCTACAAATGCCTGAATATAGTTGGCGATTGCACTGAAACAGTTAGCCAAAGCTAGCCGTATTGGATCGTAAGGTCTAAAAGGCCACATTACTAAGGAGAGCAACATCGCCCATCCACCTGCAATGAGACATAGCAGCGATCGCATGAGTGCAACTTCCAAGTTTCCTGGCTGTGCGATCGTGGTAATAAATGATATTCCTATCACCAGACCAACATTGGCACCAGCATTACCGTATAGCGACGCAAAACCAGAAGCAATTCCCCAGAGAAGTGTCAGCACCACAGCTAGTACTGGAACGTGAGCGACTAGAGTACCCACAAATACTGAAGCAGCTATTCCCAAAGTAGCCTGTGCCATTGTCTTAGCTTTGATTTGGTAAGGGCCGCCAATATTCGCTAAGTTGACAAAGTGAGCCATTAAACCAACGAATAATCCGCTTTCTCTTTGGTTAATGAGTTGCCCAATTAGCATGGGAACTCCCAACGCGAAAGCAGCTCGTAAGCCGTTGGATATTGCTGGTTTTCCTGGCTCTGATTGGATCAGAAATCTGAGGAAATTACTTCGATTCAACTGCATTGTTTTTGTTAACAAAACAAAATTTTTATCGAAATTCTCTTCATATTTTTATATATGCAGATTTATTTTAATTCATAGTAGGTGCGTGAGAGCTTTTCCAGAAACGAAATATTCAAATGCACATTTTGTCACTTTATAATTCATCCTTAATTCTTCGTTATACAGATATATATAATCCACATTCCGCAGGTTAGTTTGAAAATTTTAGTATTTTCTATAAACCATCTCTGACAATGGTTTCAGGCATTGAATATCTATTCTGCACTCTGCGCTCCCTTTCTTGCGGAACGCTACGCGTAGCTTGCTTCCACGAAGTGGTACGGTGAACTACGCTAACGCAACTCTGGTAAGTGTCAAAATTCAGGCTATTGATAATAGTATCAATAAACTTAGCCTGTTTGAGACTAAAAACTTCGCTCAGGGAAAAGGAAAATGTTGAATAAGAAAAAAGTTTTTGCCACAATGCCAAGAAGTCAATTTTTACTAACTATTGCTAATTTGTTGATAGCTTTGTCAAAATCTTGACAAAATTACCAGGTTGTTAAATAACTGAGGTGACAGGTTGCAACAATGAAGGAGCAAAAATCATGAATAGCAATATTAAAAAACTCACAGGTAAAGTTGCCCTCGTCACAGGTGGTTCACGGGGTATTGGTGCTGCGATCGCCAAACGTCTTGCTGAAGACGGCGCAGACGTTGCCATCAGTTACAGCACCTCATCCGAAAAGGCTGCGCTCGTTGTCCAGGAACTCGAAGAAAATGGGGTTAGTGCCGCCGCCTTCAAAGCCGACCAAGCGGATTCTCTCCAGGTTGAGAATTTGGTTAAGATGGTCGCCGAACGCTTTGGTCGTCTCGATATTCTCGTGAACAACGCTGGAGTATTTGTCCTTGGTGTAGTTGGCGATCCTGCAAGCGATATTGCGTCCTTAGAACGGCAGTTAGCGATCAATGTGGGTGGCGTAGTGGCTGCCGTCCGCGCTGCTGCACCACTTATGACTGAAGGTGGACGGATCATCTCCATCGGCTCCTGTGCTGGAAGCCATTCGCTCTGGGCAGGAATCTCCGATTATTCAGCAACTAAGGCCGCGATCGCTGGCTACACGCGGGGCTGGGCACGTGACCTGGGACCGAGGGCGATCACAGTTAACACCGTACAGCCAGGTCCAATTGAAACTGATATGAACCCATCTGATAGTGATTTTGCGGTAATCCAAAAAGCAGCTACAGCGCTTGGGCGCTATGGCAAGCCAGAGGAAGTCGCGGCTGCGGTCGCTTTTCTGGCCAGTCCTGACGCGGCTTTTATCACCGGTGTAACATTCGATGTTGATGGCGGTATGAATGCTTAGATATCTTAACCAATTGTGTGCAACAGTCTGCTGCGGCTCTATTAAATGGTCGTATTACCAAAGCCTGTGTTTGATTGGGTGGGGGTTTTAAACCCAAGACCCGTTTGATCGCAGCAAGCTTAAACTGGCCTTGTCCACTTTTGGCGATCATGTTTGGGGATGCTCTCAATACATATCTTCGTATCTCATACAATTGCATACCCCTATGGTTGCTTATTGCTAACATTTAAATAAAAATTCACAACTAAACAGAAAAGTTAAAATAATGTCAACGAATTTGATAGAAAAAAATATTAAATCTGTCCAAAAGTAGAGATAATTTTTAGAAGACAAAAACAATAAAAACCATTTACTTGGATAAGGTTTGATGTCGAGAAACTGTTCCAACTTCAGGGGAGAATTCAGCACGTGAAGGCTCCGGTGTTATAAACCTGAAGAGGAAATAAAAGGGACTGGGCATGGAAAAGAGGCATTGGGGCGGGGTGCAAAAGGGAAAACTCTTCTCCCTTGATCCCTGCTCTCTTGCTTCTTCCCCACTTCCCGATACATAGAGAAAAAGTTAAGCGCGAGGACATAGATTTAGTATGGCTAATAGTAGTGCAATCACCGCAGCACGACACCTGAGTGAAAAGTTACCTTTACCGCTCAAGCGTTTGGCAGATTTGGCTTATAACTACTGGTGGAGTTGGAGTGGCGATCGCATCTCCTTATTCCAAACAATTGATCCCCAAGAATGGGAACGCTGTGGACATAACCCAGTGGCAATTTTAGAGTCTGCAAGTTACGAGCGTTTGACCCAATTAGCAGAAGACCCATTTTACATAAAGCAGATATCTGCCCTCGCGCGTGAGTTTGACCAATACATCAACCAGCAAGATACTTGGGTCAGTCGAGTTGCACCGCAAGTATCTGCATTGCATCCTATTGCTTACTTTTGCGCCGAATTTGGCATCCATGAATCTCTACCCGTCTACTCTGGCGGCTTGGGAATTCTTGCCGGGGATCACTTGAAATCATCATCAGATTTGGGTGTGCCGTTGGTTGGTGTTGGCTTGTTGTATCGCCAAGGTTATTTTCGGCAACGCTTGAACCGCCAAGGTTGGCAAGAAGATTATTATATTGACAATCCCTTTGGCCACATGCCCCTGGAGTTGATTAAAAATGAGCAAGGGGAATCGGTGACTATCGAGTTACAAGTTCGCCAGCGGATTGTGAAAGTGCAAATCTGGCGAGTGCAAGTTGGGCGAGTCACCTTATATTTATTAGATAGCGATCGCCACGATAACGATCCCATTGATCGTTGGCTGACGGGACATTTATATGGCGGTAACTTGGAAACCCGCATCGCCCAAGAAGTCGTTTTGGGAATTGGTGGTGTTCGCGCCCTACACGCCTTGGGAATTGAACCTTCTGTCTATCACCTCAACGAAGGACACGCTGCATTCTGCACCTTAGAAGTTGCGCGGTTAGAAATTGAGCGGACTGGGAAATCCTTCTACGACATTGAAGCCAAGGTGCGGAACAGTTGTGTATTCACCACCCATACCCCCGTTCCCGCCGGTCATGATGTCTTCTCACCTGATTTAATCGACTCCTTCTTTGCCAGCTATTGGCCGCAATTGCGACTTTCTCGCGAGCAATTTTTGGCGTTGGGTGCAAGGCGATTGGGCGATCCTTGGGAACCCTTTGGGATGACCGTTTTAGCATTGCGGATGTCTCGTGCTTGCAATGGCGTGAGTGAATTACACGGTCAAGTTTCCCGTAAAATGTGGACAGTTCTCTATCCGCAGCGATCGGAAGACAAAGTACCAATTGGTTACATTACCAATGGCGTTCATGCACCCACTTGGACTGCACCTCTGTTAGGTGATTTATATAACCAATATTTGGGAGAAGACTGGAAAAATCGCGCCGTCGATCCCAAGATGTGGGCTAAAGTTGACGAGATTCCCGACGAGGAACTGTGGTCGCGGCATCTTATCCTCAAAGAAAGATTGATTGCGTTTACCCGTTATAAGGTGAAGAAATCACGGGAGTTGCGTGGCGAAAATCATGAACTCATTCAAGCAACAGAAAAACTACTCGATCCCAATGTGTTGACCATTGGATTTGCCAGACGCTTCAGCCCTTATAAACGCGGCGATCTGATTTTGCGCGATGCTCAACGCGCACTGAAGATTTTTGGTAATGCTCAACGTCCAGTACAAATTATCTTTGCAGGTAAAGCGCATCCAGCCGATGAAGAAGGTAAGCGGATTATCCAACGCTTGATGGAGTGGTGTCACAATTCCGGGATTATCAACCGAGTCGCCTTTATTGAAGATTACGACATTTACACTGGTCAAAAATTGGTACAAGGTGTGGATGTTTGGTTAAATAATCCCCGTCGTCCTTTGGAAGCATCTGGTACGAGTGGGCAAAAAGTCTGTTTTAACGGCGGTCTTAATTGCAGCGTTTTGGATGGCTGGTGGTGCGAAGGCTACCAAACAGGGCCCGATGGTAAAGGAATTAACGGTTGGGCAATTGGTGAAGATGCTCATACTAGCGATCAAGAATTGCAAGATGGGATTGATTCGCGATCGCTTTATCAGCTGTTAGAAGAAGAAATCGTTCCTCTATACTATGACCAAGATGCCCAAGGCATTCCCCACCGTTGGGTGCAGATGATGAAAACGTCCATTAAGACGAATGCGCCGTTATTCAACACCGACAGGATGATTGCCGACTACGTTTCACAGGTATATGTCCCAGAGATTTCTAAGAGTGTGGAACCGATTTTAGCTAAAGTACTGCTGTAAAGGGAATTGAGAATTGGGTACAAGA